>DAMBCY010000126.1:1069-9960 GCA_032056255.1 Cellulomonas sp.
AGGTACTGCTCGCGCAGCGGGCCCGCCGTGTACGGCTCGCCCTCGCCGTGGGTCACCAGGGAGGTGGAGGCGTCGAGCACGAGCAGCGCGCCGGCGGGGGCGGCGTCGAGGGCGGCGCGCAGCGCCTCGGGGCCGACGAGGGCGGGGAGCGCGAGCGTCATGGCGGGGTCCTCCTGGGGCGGCGACGGGGTTCCTCGTCGACGCTAGGTCGCGCCCGCACGGCGCGACAGGCCCGGCCCAGGAACCGGACCTGTGTGACCGGCCGGTGCGGTCACGGGACGGCTCCGGGCTGGGGGGCGGGGCCCGGGGCGCCCGGGAGGCCGGCACCATCGAGGCGAGCCCTCGACATCTCGACGCGGTCCGCGCGCCGTCCGGGTCGCGCGCCGCTCCTGATCCTCAGCCACCCACCGCCCGCAGCGCCCACCGCGCCGTCGTCGACTCCCCCGGCGCGAGCACCACGAGGTCCCGCCCCGACCGCAGCGCGTCCGGCGGGCACGTCATCGGCTCGACCGCCACGCCGCAGCGCCGGCCGTCCCCCGGCGACGCGTCCGCCGTGTACACCTGCACCCACCCGTAGGCCGCGTCCGCGGCGAGCTCCACCCCCCGCCCGTCCCGGTCGAGCACCCGCACGCGCGCCAGGCCGTCGGCGTCCCGCCGCAGCCGGGTGAAGGCGTGGTTCAGCACGGTCCCGCCGATCGCGCGCGGCGCCCGGAAGTCCAGCGCCCCGCCGTCGTGCCGACCGACGGCGACCTCCCGCACCGGGAGCAGCCGCTCGTCGGTCGTCAGGACCGTCGCGGCGGGCAGCGTGAGGGTCCAGTCGTCCACCGCCCGGGGCCGCGACGGGCCGGCGACGAGGTACGGGTGGCACCCGAGCCCCACCGGCGCGGGCGTCGCGCTCTCGGTGGTCGCCGTGACCTCGTGCGCCAGCCCGTCGGCACCCACCACGTGCCGCACCTCCAGCCGCAGCCGCCACGGGTAGCCGGGCTGCGGCTGGACGGTGGCGGACAGGCGGACGTGCGCCGGTCCCGCGTCGACCTCCGCGAACTCGGTCCACGCGACCAGCCCGTGCGCGGCGTGGCCGAGCTCGGGCTCGGTCAGCGCGAGCCGGTGCTCCACCCCGTCGAACGTGTAGCGGCCGTCGCCGGTGCGGTTCGGCCACGGCGCGAGGACGGCGCCCCGCATCGCGGGTCGGAGCTCGTCCGCGGCGAACGGCACGACCAGGTCCCGGCCGTCGTGCCGCAGCGACCGGAGCGTGGCCCCGACGCCCGCGACCACCGCCTCGTACCCGTGCGCCCGCAGGACGTGCTGGTCGCCCGAGGCGGGACGCCGACCGGCCGCCGCCTCACTCACGGGCGAACAGCAGCAGGTCCGGCAGGCTGGTCGCGAAGTAGTCCGTGACCCCGTCCTCCCGCACCGCGGCCGGCGGCACGTACCGGGCGCGCGCCTCGCCGAGGGTGGCCGGCGGGTCGGCGAGCGGCAGGCCGAGCGCGGTCAGGGTCGCGTCCCACGCGGCCACCGCACGGCCCTCGCCGCCCTCCCAGGGGTGGAACGCCCGGCTCACCAGGATCTCGTACGCCCGGTCGGCCGATCCCTCGGCGACCAGCAGCCCGACGTACTCGATGGTGAGGTCGTCCCGGGTGAGCACCAGGGCCTCGACGGGCCGGAGCCGGTCCAGCCGGGCGCGCGCGGTCTGGCCGAGCCGCGCGGCGAGCTGGTCCTGCTCGTACCGCAGCCGTGCGTCGTCGGGCGCGAGCGCGACGGCCTGCTCGTACCGGCGCCAGGCGAGGTCGTCGTCGTGCACGACGTTGTACGCGCCGAGCCCGGCGTCGCGCAGCAGGACGGGGTCCGCCAGGCCGAGGCCGATCGCCTCCTCCCACCGCTGCACCGCCTCGGGACGGCGGCCGTGCGCGTAGAGCAGCGTCCCCAGCAGGTACCGGGCGGTCGCGTCCTGCCCGTCGGCCGCCACCGCGGCGGTCAGCACGTCGTACGCGTCGAGGCCGGACGGGAACGCGCGGGTCAGGTCGCCGTCGCGGGCCAGCCCGCGGCGCCCGGCGGCCTGCGCGGCGAGGCCGAGCGCGTCGAGCACCGCGGCCGCGGTGTAGTGCGCGACCGGGCGGACGTCGCCCGCCGCCGTCGCGGGGGCCGCGGCGGCCCGGTCGAGCAGGGCGAGGGCGTCGCCGAGCGCCCCGGCGCGGCGCAGGTCGCCCGCGACGTCCAGGAGGATGCCCGCATCGGTCGGCACGTCGCGCCCGGCGAGCACGCGCAGCGTCGCGTCCAGCGGGTCGGCCCGCAGGGCGTCGGCGAGCAGCGCGTCCGCGTGCTCCCCCCGGCCGAGCCGGCGCAGCACCAGGGCGCGGACGGCGGTGCGACGGGTGTCGTGCCCGACGACGCCGTCCAGGGTGTCGAGCAGCCGGAGCGTCGCCCGGTTCTGCCCCCGCGCGGCCAGCGACCGGGCGAGCTCCAGGCCCGCGGCCGGTGCCCACGTCGCGTCCCAGCCGGCCTTGCCGAACGCCTGCTCGGCCTCGACCGTCCGGCCCAGGCGGGCCAGAGCCAGGCCGGCGAGGTAGAACGCCTCGGCGTCCAGCGGGTTGGCGTTGCGCCGGGTCAGCCGTGCCAGCGCGGTCCGGGCGAGCGCGAGGGCGTCCTCGTAGCGCCCGGCGCGGTACGCCCGGTCGGCCAGCGCCAGGTTCGTGCGCACGTCGCCGGGATCGCGCCGCAGCGCCTCCTCCCAGTACGGCAGCGGCGAGCGCGTCGGGTGCCGGTACTGGCTGAGGTGCAGGCCGGTGAGGTACAGCTCCTCGACGGACCCGACCGCGTCGGGCGGCGGCGGCTCGTCGGCCACCCACGGCTCCTCGTCGGCGGCCTCGGTCGGCGTCCAGCGCACCAGGAGCCGGCCGGTGGCGTCGAGCAGCTCGGCGACCGTGCCCGGCCCGGCCACGACGTCGGCGGTCACCTCGGCCGGCACGCCCGGGACCAGGTCGGTGGTGCGGGACGCGACGAGCTCGCCGTCCTGCAGCACCCGCAGCGTGGCGCCGGCGCGCGGCGACGTCACGGCGAACCGGGCCGTCACCCGCCCGTCGCGCTCGACGTGCACCGCCGCGTCCGGCGTGGCCTGGTGCGCGGCCCCGATCGCCGGGATCGGGTACCAGTGCTGCGAGAACACCTTCGTCTCGCCGGGGAGCAGCCAGGTGAAGTCCGGCTGGTTGTCGGTGTAGACGCCGGCCATGAGCTCGACGTACGGACCGTCCGCGTCGGTGAGCTGCGCGTCCCACGCGTGCCCGAACGGCGCGTTCCCCCAGGTCCACTGCTTCTTGCCCGGCGACAGCCGGCGCTCGGCCCAGTGCACGAACCCGGCACCGGCACCGTGGTCGTAGCCGCCGAAGAAGTCCTGCTGGGAGTCCACGATCATGTACGACGTCGGGACCGGGATGTTCCGGTAGAGGTCGATCCGGTCCGCGCCGGGGGTCTCGGCGGCGAGCGCGGCGTAGTCCACCCCGTAGTACGGCCGGTCCGCGTGCGGGAAGGACGTGAGCGCACGCCGGGCGTGGTCGGCGACGTACCGCACGTCCTCGGGGAAGAACGACTGGTAGTCGTCGTTCACCCGGGCGGCGACGTTCGCCCACCACAGGAACGTCTGGCGCTCGCTGGTCCGGTTGTGCAGCCGCACCGCGAGCTCCACGACGGAGCTGTCCGGGCGCAGGCGGACGCCGTGCTGGGCGGACATCCGCGCGAACGGGTCGTGGTCGTGGCACCACACGGTGACCGAGCCGTCCTCGCCGTGCTCGATCGTCGTCTCGACCGGCAGGTAGGTCGCGGGGCGGTGGTGCTGCGGCCAGTTGAGCTCCACACCGCCGCTGATCCACGGCCCGCCCAGGCCGACCAGGGCGGGCTTGATGACGTTGTTCCGGTAGAAGAAGTCGTAGCCCGTGGTCTTGTCGTACCCGATGTGGATCCGGCCGCCCAGCTCCGGCAGGACGACCACGCGGACGTACGCGTTCTCCAGGTGCACCGCCTGCCAGTCGCGGTCGTGGCCCTCGTCCGCGATCTGCTCCACGAACGGCAGCGGGTACACCGCTCCGCTGGAGCCCTGGTAGACGCGCCGGTCCAGGAACATCGGGAACCGGCTCGGCTCGCCGGTCTCGTAGGTGCGGATCGTCAGCGGCTCGCTCCACGCGACCGCGCCGCCGGCGGCGAGGGCCGGTGCCTGGTCGGCGGGCACCTCCGGCAGCGTGATCGTCGCGGCCTGCTCGGGCGCCGGCCGCTCCGGGGACCTCGCCGGGACCTGCGCGGTGCGCTCGTCGGTGGGCATCGCTGACCTCTTTCCGTGTGCCGTCGCTCCTGCGCGAACGGCTCGACCGTACGGGCGCGGGCCGGACCGGGAACATGGCACGAGCGCCGGAGATCATGGACGAATCGTCGGAATCGGCGCTCCGGGACCACCAGGATTGACTCAGCCCGACGCCACCGCTTGACTCCGTGCATGGATGAATCGGCGTCGGTGACCGCGCAGTCGCTCCGCGAGGGGTTCGCGGGCGAGCGGATGTTCGTGGTCGCCCGGCCGCTGGTCCGCGCCGCGCTCGCCCGTCCCGTCACGGGCCGCCTCGTGGTGACCGACGCGGGGTGCTTCCCGCACGCCGCGCGCCACGGCCGGTCCCGGCCCGCCGGGGCGGCCCAGCACGTGCTGCTGGTCTGCACCGAGGGCTCGGGCTGGTGCCGCACCCCGGAGGGCCGGCACCCCGTCCAGCGCGGCGACGCCGTGCTGCTGCCCGCGGGCGTCGAGCACGAGTACGCCGCCTCCGACGACGACGCGTGGACGCTGTGGTGGTTCCACTTCACCGGCCCGGACGCCGCGGAGCTCGCCGCTGCCGCGCGGGCCGCCGCGGGCGGGCCGGTGACCCACCTGCGGGACGCCGCCCCGGTCGCGAGCCTGGTGTCGCAGATCCTGGACGAGCTCGACAGCGGCACCGCGGGCGGGATGACCCGGGCGACGGGGGTCGCGTGGAACGCGCTGACCGAGGTCGTCGCCACCGGCCGCCGGTCGCCCGGTCCGACGCTCGGCCCCGTCGAGCGCGCGGTGGAGCACCTGCGGGCGACCGCCCCCCGCCGGACCTCGGTCACGGCCCTGGCCGCGATGGTCGGGCTGGGCACCTCGCAGTTCGGGGCGCTGTTCCGCGAGCACGTCGGGGTGTCGCCGCTGCGGTACCAGACCGACCTGCGGATGGCCCGGGCGCGCGAGCTGCTGGACTCCACCACGCTCTCGGTGACCGCCGTCGCCTCCGCCTGCGGCTACGACGACCCGCTCTACTTCTCCCGGCAGTTCGCGACCACGCAGGGCCAGTCGCCCCGGGCGTTCCGGAACCGCGCGACCTGACGCGGACCGGGCCGGCCCCCGGGCGACGCGGCGCGGCCCCGCCCGCGGGCGGCGAGCAGGGCCGGGCCGGTCCGGAGCGGGCCGGGCGGACGTCACTTCGGCAGGCCGACCCGGCGCTCGCCGTTGCGCAGCTGCTGGATGATCACGGCCGCCACCAGGAGCGTCCCCTGCGCGACGTTCTGCCAGAACACGTTCACCCCGAGCAGGCTCATGCCGTTGAGCAGCACACCGAGCAGCGTCACCGCCAGGATCGTCCCGCCGATCGACCCCTTGCCGCCGCGCAGCGCCACGCCGCCCAGCGCCGCCGCGGTGATCGACTGGAACTCCAGGCCCTCGGACCCCGAGACGGGCTGGCCCGACCCGGTCCGGGCCGTGATGAGCACGCCCGCGAGCGCCGCGACCATGCCCGCCAGCACGAACACGCCGAGGATGTACCGGTTGATGTCGATGCCGGACAGGCGGGCGGCCGTGTCGTTGCCGCCGACCGCGTAGATGTTCCGGCCGAACCGCGAGTAGCGCAGCATCACGTGGATCGCGACGGCGACGAGCGCGAGCACCCAGATCAGCGTCGGGATGCCCAGCAGCGCGCCGCGCGCCAGGAAGATGAAGACCGGGTCGGCACCCGTGTACCCCTGCGCCCGGCCGTCCGAGACGAGCTGGGCCACGCCCTTGTAGGCGATCAGGCCGGCCAGCGTGGCGATCATCGGCGTCACCCGGCCGAACACCACGATGCAGGCGTTCACCAGGCCGCACACCGCCCCGATGACCAGCGCCCCGCCGATGCTGACCGCGGCGCTGCCCGAGACGGTGAACAGCATCGCCGAGGCCACCGAGGACAGCCCGGCGACCGAGCCGACCGACAGGT
Source organism: Cellulomonas sp. (assembly GCA_032056255.1). GTDB lineage: Bacteria > Actinomycetota > Actinomycetes > Actinomycetales > Cellulomonadaceae > Cellulomonas. The sequence continues at coordinate 7,306 of DAMBCY010000126.1, forward strand.
CGATGCCGCCCAGGATGATGACGACGGTCTGCACCAGCGCCAGCAGGCCGGAGATGGTCACCGCCATGCCGATGGTCTTGAGGTTCGACGTGAGGAAGAACGCCGAGTTCTGCGAGCCGATCACGACGACCAGCACGGCGATCGCGACGATCAGCGACAGGTTCTGCACGCCGACCGCGAGCACGACCCGCCGCAGCGGGTTCGGTGCGGGCGGCGCCGGCGCGGGGGACGGCGCGGCGGGCGCGGAGACGGGGGCGGCGTTCATCGGGTGTGCTCCTCGGAGGCGGTGTGGTCGGCGATGGCGAGCGTGAGGATCCGCTCCTCGGTGGCGTCCGCGCGGGCGAGCTCGCCGGCGACGCGCCCGTCGCGCATCACGACGACGCGGTCGGCCAGCCCGAGGACCTCGGGCAGCTCGGACGAGACGACCAGGACCGCGGCGCCGTCGGCGACGAGCTGGTCGATGATCGTGTAGATCTCGGACTTCGCCCCGACGTCGACCCCGCGGGTCGGCTCGTCGAGGACGAGGATGTCGGTGCGCCGGGCGAGCCAGCGGGCCAGGACGACCTTCTGCTGGTTCCCGCCCGACAGGTTCTGCACGCGCTGCTCGAGCGACGGGGTCCGCACCCGGAGCTGCTGCACGTACGTCTCGGCGACCTCCCGCTCCGCACGGGCCCGGACGAAGCCGAACCGGCTGAGCCGGTCCAGCACCGCGAGCGCGATGTTGTCCCGCACGGTCCGCACCATCACCAGCGCGTCGGACTTGCGCTCCTCGGGGGCCAGCCCGATGCCGGCGGCGATGGCGTCGGCCGGGGCCCGGAACACCCGGGGACGGCCGTGCACCAGCAGCTCCCCGGACCGGACCGGGCGGTCCCCCGCGATCGCCAGGGCGAGCTCGCTGCGGCCCGCGCCCACCAGGCCGGCGAGCGCGACCACCTCGCCGCGTCGCAGCGTCAGCGACACGTCGGTGACGTCGTCGGTGGTGACGCCGCGCAGCTCCAGCGCGACCTCCCCGGGGGTGACCGGGGTGCGGTGGAACATGCTGGACAGGTCGCGGCCGACCATCATCCGCACGATCTCGGCGACCGAGGTGTCGGCGACCTCGCGGCTGCCCACCAGCCGCCCGTCCCGCAGCACGGTGACGGAGTCGGCGACCTCGAAGATCTCGTTCATCCGGTGCGAGACGTACGCGACGGCCTTGCCGGCGTCCCGCAGCTCCCGGATCAGCCGGAACAGCACCTCGGTCTCGGCGTCGGACAGCGACGAGGTCGGCTCGTCGAAGCAGATCACCCGCGGGTCGTCGATCAGCGCCCGGACGATCTCGACCATCTGCCGCTGCGCCGGCGAGAGCGCGTCGCCGCGCAGCCGCGGGTTCAGGTAGCGGAGCAGGCCGAACCGCCCGAGGTCGGCGGTGGCCCGCTGCTGCAGCGTGCGCTGGTCCACGAACCCCGCCCGCCCGGGCAGCGCGCCGAGGTAGATGTTCTCCGCCACGCTCACGAACGGGACGATCTCCGGCTCCTGGGCGATCACGCGCACCCCGGCGGCCCGCGACGCGAGCGGCCCGGAGAACGCGACCGGCTCGCCGCCGATCTCGATCGTGCCCGCGTCGGGCTGGTGGTCGCCGGTGAGGATCTTCAGCAGCGTGGACTTGCCCGCGCCGTTCTCCCCCATGAGCGCCGTGACGTGGCCGGCACGCAGGTCGAGGTCGACGCCCTGCAGTGCCTGCACCCCGGAGAAGCCCTTCGAGATGCCGCGCGCCGCCAGGCTCGGGCCGGTCGTCGTGGGTGTGGTCATGGATGTTCCGTCCGCTTCGGGTGGGAGGGAGGGGGGCCGCTCGGGCCGGTGGTGCGGGGCCGGCACCGGCCCCGCACCGCCCCGGCTCACGTGCAGACGACGCCCTCGGACTCCCAGTTGGTCGCGTCGACCATGTGGGTGTCGGCGATCGTCTCCGGCGGCAGCGCCACCCCGTCCCGCACCTGCGCCACCATCGCGTCGACCGCCGCGGCGCCGACGTCGCGGCCGGAGATGAACAGCGCGGCCTTGTTGCCGGTGTCCTGGCCCGCCGACCAGTCCTTGCACGTCAGGTACGCACCGAGGCCGACGCCGATGATGTGGTCCGGGGCGACGCCGGCGTTCTGCAACGCCGTCACGACCCCGGTCTCGGTCTCGTCGTTGCACCCGACGACGACCCAGTTCACGACGTCCTGGTTGGCGGTGATGACCGCGCCCGCGCGGTTCATCGCGTCGGTGGCGGAGTTGTCGTTGCCGAGCTCGATCACCTCGGGCAGTGGGTCGACCGCCGCACCGAACGCGTCGGTCGCGCCGTCGAGCCGCTGCACGCACACGGACAGGTCCATCTTGCCGGTGGCGACGATCCGGGTGTCCGCCGCGTCCCAGCCGGCGTCCGCGTACAGCTCGGCGGCCTTCTCCCCCACCGAGTTGCCCATCGCGGTGCCGTTGAACCCGACGAACGGCGCGGGGTTCCCGTCCGCGTCCTCGAGCGAGTCGTCGGACGCCAGCAGCGGGATGCCCGCGGCCGCGGCCTTGTCGATCACCTGCGGGCCGATCGCCTGGTCCGGCGCGACCATGATGATGCCGTCGACGCCCCGGGCGATCGCCGCGTCCAGCTCGGAGATCGCCTTGTTCGCGTCGGTGCCG
>DAMBCY010000127.1:0-9891 GCA_032056255.1 Cellulomonas sp.
CCGGCACCGCCGGGGCCGCGGCCGGTGCCGGGTCCTCGGCCGGGGCGTCGGCCGTGCCGTCGGCTGCGGGGTCGGCGGCGCCCGTGCGGGGCTTGCGCGCACGCGGCTTGCGCGCGGTCGCGGCCGGCTCCGGCGACGGGTCGGCGGACGTCGTGGCCGTCGCCGGCGTGGCGTCCGTGGGGGTCGCGTCCTGCGCGTCGCGGTCCGGGCTGTCGGTCATCGGGGCTCCCTCGGCAGGCGGGAGCGGCCAGGCGCCGCCCGCGCGCGTTCGGTCTGCGACGTCACCTTCCGGTCACGTCCGTGCTCGGTACGACGGTAGAGCGAGACGGTGCGGCCCGCCGGGCGGCGCGCCCGGGAGGGGTGGCTGCGGCCTCAGCGCACGCCGACGGGCTCCGGGGCGGGCGGGGCGACCCGGTCGTGCTCCTCGCCCGCCGGAGCGGTGCGGGCGACCGCCCGGTCGGGGGAGGCCGCGACGTAGTTCGCCGCGCCGACCAGCAGCCCGCCACCGGCGAGGTTGCCCAGCCCGACGAGGAGCACGTTGCGCGCGAACTCCGCGACGGTGGCGTGCGGGACGCCGTCCATGAGGCCGAGCGAGAACGTGGTCATGTTGGCGACCACGTGGTCGAAGCCCGAGGTGATGAAGACCATGACGCAGGCGAAGATCACGATGACCTTGGCGACCTCGTTCTGCAGGCGGCCGGCGCACCAGATCGCCAGGCAGACCATCAGGTTGCACATCACGCCCCGGAAGAACAGGTTCGTGTTCGTCTCGGCGGCCTTGTGCTCGACCATCGACGCGATCATCCGGCCGGCCGGCGTCGCGGGGCCCATCGCGCCGGACAGGTGCAGGATCGCGGCCAGCAGGATCGCGCCCAGCAGGTTGCCCGCCAGGCAGGCCAGCAGGGTGACGCCGGCCCGCGCCCAGGAGATCGTGCCGCGCAGCGCGCCCTGGGTGAAGACCATCATCGCGGAGGTCGCGAGCTCACCGCCCGCGACGACCACGATGGTCAGCGCCACGCCGAACACCAGGCCCTGGACGAGGGGGGCGAACCCCGACCCCGTGTCGGCGAGCGGACCGCCGGCGGTCGCCATGATGACGACGCCCAGGCCGATGTAGATCCCGGCGAGCATGGTGCTGACCAGGTACACGCCGGGGCGCCGGGCGAGGTCGGTCTTCGTCCGGGCGGCGTGCGTCTGGTAGTCGAGGGCCTCGCTGACGCTGAGCATGCCTCCTAGGGTGCAGGGCGCCGCACGGCCGGACATGGGACGAAAGCCACGGCCCGGCCCGGGGCGGTCAGTCGCGCGAGAGGGCCACGACCGCCTCGTAGTGCCCGGTCTGCGGGAACATGTCGAGCACCCGGCCGCGGCGGGGCCGCAGCGACGGCATCGCCGCGAGGTCGCGCGCCAGCGAGGCGGCGTTGCACGAGGAGTACACGACGTCGCGCACCCCCGACGCCTCCAGCCAGCCCGCCAGGGCCGGCCCGATGCCGCGGCGCGGCGGGTTCACGACCACGAGGTCCGGCGCGCGCTCGGACGCCAGCGCGAAGGCGGTCGCGTCGCCGGCCGCGAACCGGACGTCGCGCAGCCCGAGGTCGGCGCGGCTGAGCTCGGCGCTCGCGACCGCCTCGGCGCTGGTCTCGATCCCGACGACCTCCCGCCCGGGCCGCGCCACGTGCAGCGCGAAGCCGCCCACCCCGCAGTACAGGTCCCACACGCTCGACGGGTCGGCCGCGTCGACCCAGTCCCGGCCGATCCGGTAGAGCGCGGCGGCGACCGCGGTGTTCGTCTGGAAGAAGCTCTGCGGGCGCAGGTGCAGGTCGACGTCGTTGACCCGCATCCGCAGGGTCGACCGCCCGGTGAGGACGACCTCCCGCTCGCCCTCGAGGACGGCCTTGTGCTCGGGCAGCAGGTTCGCGGACACGACGACCGCGCGCGGCAGGGCGTCCAGCAGCCAGGGCAGGTGCTTGCGCAGCCGCGGCAGCGCCTCGGTGGACCGCAGCACGAACCGGATCATCAGCTCCCGGTCGGGGGACTCCGTGACCAGGACGTGCTTGAGCTCGCCGCGGCGGCCCGGGACGTCGTACGGGACCAGCCCGGCGCGGGTGACGAGGTCCGCCACGACGGGCAGCGCGGCCTGGAGCGTCGCCGGGTAGAGGCCGCAGTCCCGCAGGTCCACGCCGGCACCGCCGGGGTCGAGGATGCCGAGCGTCGGCGCGTCGACCGTCCCGCCGACCGCCATCTTCGCCTTGTTCCGGAACCCGGACTCCGCGCTCGCCACCGGGGGCAGCCAGTCGACCGGGCCGAAGGGCGCGAGCAGCTCGCGGCAGCGCTCCTGCTTCGCGGCGAGCTGGTCGGCGTACGGCTGCTCGATCAGGGTGCAGGAACGACACCGCGCGGCGTCGTAGTGGGGGCACTGCACCCGCCGATCCTACGGCGGCGGCACGGGCGGGACGCGGGGCGTCAGGACCCGGGGAGCGGGACCACGGCCACGGCGCCGGTCTCCGCGCGCGGCTCCGCCCGGTGCGCGTTCGCGACCTCGGCGACCGCCGCGGCGACGGTGGTCGCGACGTCCGGGTGGAACACGCTCGGGACGATGTACGCGGGGTTCAGCTCGTCGTCCGACACCACCGAGGCGAGCGCGCGGGCCGCGGCGAGCAGCATGTCGTCGGTGATGACGTGCGACCGGGCGTCCAGCAGGCCGCGGAACACCCCGGGGAAGGCCAGCACGTTGTTGATCTGGTTCGCGACGTCGCTGCGCCCGGTCCCGACGACCGCGGCGTGCCGGGCGGCCTCGGCGGGGTCGACCTCCGGGCGCGGGTTCGCCAGGGCGAACACCACCGCGCCCGGGGCCATCGTGGCGATGTCGTCCCCGGTCAGCACGTTGGGGGCGCTCACGCCGACGAACACGTCCGCTCCGGCGAGCGCACCCCGCAGCGGGCCGGTGACGCCGCGCGGGTTGGTGTGCTCGGCGATCCAGCGCAGCTCCGGCGACGCGAGCGGCCGGCCGGCGTGCACGATGCCGTCGATGTCGGCGACCACGACGTCCCGGACCCCGGCGGCCATCAGCAGCTTGAGCACGGCGGTGCCCGCGGCCCCCGCACCGGACAGCACGAGCCGGACGTCCTCGATCCGCTTGCCGACGACCTTGAGCGCGTTGGTCAGCGCGGCCGTGACGACGATGGCGGTGCCGTGCTGGTCGTCGTGGAACACCGGGATGTCCAGGCGCTCCCGCAGCCGCCGCTCCACCTCGAAGCACCGCGGCGCGGAGATGTCCTCGAGGTTGATCCCCGCGAACACCGGCGCCACCCGGACGACGGTCTCCACGATCTCGTCGACGTCGGTGGTGTCGAGGGCCAGCGGGAACGCGTCGATGCCGGCGAACCGCTTGAACAGCGCGGCCTTGCCCTCCATCACCGGCAGCGCCGCGAGCGGCCCGATGTCGCCCAGCCCGAGCACCGCGGTGCCGTCGGTCACCACGGCGATGGTGTTCCGCTTGATGGTGAGCCGCCGCGCGTCGTCCGGCCGCGCGGCGATGGCCTCGCAGACCCGGGCGACACCGGGGGTGTAGGCCATCGAGAGGTCGTCGCGGTTGCGCAGCGGCACCTTCGGCTCGATCGAGAGCTTGCCGCCCAGGTGCATGAGGAACGTCCGGTCGCTGACCCGCTCCACCTCGACCCCGGGCAGGGCCGTCAGGGCCGCGACGATCTGCGCCGCGTGCTCCTCGCCGCTCGTCGCGCACGTGACGTCCACCGTGATCCGCTCGTGCCCCGAGGCCGTCACGTCGAGCGCGGTCACGATCCCGCCGGTCTGCTCGATGGCCGACGTGAGCTCGGAGACGGCCGTGGGCCGGGCCTCCACGTGCAGCCGTGCGGTGATGGACGACGAGACGCTCGGTGTGGAGACCATCCCCCCAGTGTGGCGTGGATCACCCGCCGGTGCCCACGCCGGTCCCGGCGCGGCCGGACCCTAGGGTGGCGCCGTGACGTCCACCGACCCGCTCGCCCCCCTGCTGGAGCTGCCCGGCGTGCGGGACGCGGTCGAGCGCGCCCGGACCGCGTGCGAGGAGCTGCGCTGGCACGAGGCGTTCCGGCGGCGGTGGCGGGAGGTCCGGGCCGAGGCCGACCTGCGCGCCGCGCGGGCCGGTGCCGCCGCCGACGGGGCCCGGGTCCCGCTCGACCTGCTGCGGCGGGTCGCGACCGGTCTGCCGCCGGGCGAGGAGGCCGTCGCGGCGGACCTGCGCGTCGCCTCGGGTGCGCTCCGGGCGACCGTGCTGGCCGCCGGCTGGCGCCCCGACCTGGGCGGCCGGTCCGAGCCGGTGGTGCCGCCGCTCGGGCAGGTGATCGCGCGGCTGCACACCGCCGCGGCCGCGGGGTGGCTGGCCGACGCCGACCTCGGGCGGGTGCGCGCGGCGGGGCAGGCGCCGCGTGACCTGGGCGGGCTCGGTCCGGCGCCGGAGGGCGACGTGGTCGCGCAGCGGCTCGCCCTGCTGACCCGCACCGTCGCGGCGACCCGGGTGCCGGCGCTCGTGACCGCGGCGGTGGTGCACGGCGAGGTGCTCGCGCTGCGGCCGTTCGTCGCCGGCAACGGCGTCGTGGCGCGGGTGGTGGGCCGGATGCTGCTGAGCGGACGGGGCCTCGACCCGACCGGCGCGGTCGTCCCCGAGGTGCTGTGGGCCGCGCAGGTGCAGCCGTACGTCGCCGGCGCCGCACGGTTCTCTACCGGGACGCCGGGCGGCGTCGGGTCGTGGGTGTCGGCGTACGCGGACGCCGTGGTCGCGGGGGCGGCGGAGGGGCGCGGGGTGGCGGACGCGGTGCTCGCGGGGCGGCTGGGACCGTAGCGGTCCGCGGCACCGCCGGACACGAACGACGGCGCCCCGGGGGACGCCGTCGCCGACCGAACGGTCGCGAAGGGTATCAGGCGTGCACGTGGTCAGTCGAGGCGGGTCCAGCCCGTCTCGACGCGTCCTATGCGTGGACGGGTCGCGCGTGGGTTCCCTCGGGTCGTTCAGTTGTGCCTCCCATCATGCCTCGTCGGTGCGGGGCAGGGAAGGGCGCGCGCGAAGTCGGGGGGCGAACGCGACGCACGGGTCGTGACGCGGAGGTCAGGCGACGACCCGGACGACACCGGTGACCACCAGCGTCACCGCCGCGGTCCACAGGGCGATCGCGACCGCCTGCCAGGTCAGGACGCGGGCACGCGGCACGCCCGACGCGGCGAGGGCCGCTGCGGTGAAGTGGGTGGGGATGAGCAGCGGCCCGAGGAGGCTGACGCCGGCGACGCCGTAGCGGGCGAACGCCCGGTCGAACTTCTGCCGGCGCGCGCTCGGGGGTGCGGGCGCCCGGCCGCCGCGGCCGACGACGGCCTCGCGGGTGCGGACGCCGACGAGGACGACGAGCAGCACGGCGGCGAAGTTGCCGGCGGCGGCCGCGACCGCGGCGACGACGGGGGCGATCCCGCCGATCACGCCGATGGTCGCACCGCCCTCGCCCTCGACGAACGGGACGGCGCCGGCGAGCGAGACGCCGAGGGGCTGGAGCCACTCGGGCAGCCGGGCGACGAGCTCCTGGAACTGCGGGACGAGGTCGGACACGCCGGCCATGGCGGCCTCCGGGGATCGGGGTTCTCGGACACCCCCAGTCGACGACGACCGGCCGCCCCGCGGGAGTGGCGCGGTGTCATCGCCGCACGGGAGAACCGCTGGTCCGGAGCATGACGGATGTCATGGCCGTACGGTCGGACCCGTGGCAGGAAGCGGCCGGGCGACCGCCGACCCCGCACCCCGCGCCGGCGGGGTGACCAGGGTCCCGGTCGGGGTGCGCGCGACCTGGTGGTACACGGTCGCGGGGCTGGTGCTGCTCGACCTCCTGGTGCTGGCCTACTGGTGGTCGTGGGTCGGCGAGCAGCCGGCGGGTGCCGTCCTGCCGCCGACGCCCCTGCTGGTCGCGGTGGGCACCGTGCTGCAGACCGCCGGTGCCACGGTGCTGGTCCTGGACTACCCGGCGGGCTCCCGGCGGGACCACGACGAGGGTGCGGGCCGTGGCCGCCGCCGCCGGCGGACGCGGGCGGCGCTCGTGCTCGGGGTCGCGGGTGCGGTCCTGCTGGGCGCGACGGCGGGTTCCTGGATGCTCGGCGGCGGGGTCGTGGGCTTCCTGCTCAGCCTGTGCCCGTGGCCGCCGGGGGTGCGGTGGCGGCTGATGGTGGTCGTGACCGCGGTGCTGGCCGGGATGTGGGTGGTGGACGCCCCGCGGTTCGCGGTCGACGACCCGGGCGACAGGGACCTCGCGACGGTGCCGCCGACGATGCTGCTCATCCTGCCGGCCATGTCCGCGTTCTCGCTGTGGTGGTGGGACGTGGTGCGCGAGCTGGACCGGGCGAGGGTGGCGGAGGGGGCGCTGTCGGCCGCCCGGGAGCGGCTGCACCTGGCGGGAGAGGTGCACGACCTCCAGGGCCACCACCTGCAGGTCGTCGCGCTGCAGCTCGAGCTCGCGGAGCGGCTGATCGACCGGGACCCGGCGGCGGCGGCGCAGCAGATCCGCACGGCGCGCGCCTCGGTGGACGAGGCTCGCGCGGGGACGCGGGACCTGGCGACGCGGTTCCGGGGCGTGCCGCTGCCGGACGAGCTCGCGAACGCCGCGGACCTGCTCCGGGCCGCCGGGCACGTCGTCGACGTGGTGCTCGGCCCGGGCGTCGACGAGGCCCCGTCCGAGGTGCTCGGCCCGCTGGTGCGGGAGAGCGTGACGAACGTGCTGAAGCACGGGGCCGTGGGTCGCTCGCGCATCGGGCTGCACCGGGTGTCGGGGGAGTGGGTCTACGTGATCGCGAACCCGCTCCGGCCCGCGTCCCCACCGGAGGCGTCGCCCCGGACCCCGGGGCAGCAGGGGACGGGGCTGGACGCGATGCGGGACCGGATCGGCGCGCTGGGCGGCACGGTGCACGTCGGCGACGGCGCCGACTTCGAGCTCACGGTGCGGGTGCCGGCGGGTGCCGCGGCGTCGGAGGCGGGCGCATGATCCGGGTGCTGGTCGCGGACGACGAGGAGATGATCCGCACGGCGCTCGCGGCGTTGCTGCGGCTGGAGCCGGACCTCGACGTGGTCGCCGAGTGCGGGTCGGGCGCGGAGGCGCTCGAGGAGGCGGCCCGCACCCGCCCGGACGTGTGCCTGCTGGACCTGGAGATGCCGGGGATCGACGGGATCGAGACGGCGGAGCGCCTGGTCCGGGCGCTGCCGACGCGGTGCCTGGTGGTGACGCGGCACGCACGGCCCGGGGTGCTGCGCCGCGCGCTGGGGGCGGGGGTGCACGGGTTCCTGCCGAAGTCGCGGCCCGCGCAGGACGTGGCCGAGGTGATCCGGCTGGTCGCGGACGGCCGCCGGTACGTGGACCCGGAGGTCGCCGCGGACGCCCTGGCCGACGAGCGCAGCCCCCTGACCGACCGGGAGCTCGACGTGCTCCGGGCGGGCCGGCGGGGCGAGACGATCGCGCAGATCGCCGCGGTGGTGCACCTGTCGCCGGGGACGGTACGGAACCACGTGTCGTCGGTCCTGGGGAAGGTCGGGGTGGCGACGCGGCAGCAGGCGGTGCTGGTCGCGGAGGAGCGGGGCTGGATCTGACGCGGCGCTCGCTCGCCGCGGCGGAGGTGGTGACGCCTGCCCGGCCGCGCGACGAGGCGGGACGGAGCGAGGGGCGCGGCGCTCCCGGGTCAGGCGAACCGGCTGCGGCGCCGTCGGCGCCCGCCGAGCAGCACCGCGGCCGCGACGAACCCCGCGCCGAGCGCACCGAGCACGACCGCGCCCGGCCACGCGGGAGGTCGTCCGTCTGCCGCTCCGACCCGTCCCGGTCGTCGCGCCGCGCGCAGCACCGCGGGGCGGCGGAACCTCAGGACGGTCCAGCCCTCCCGCTCGGCGCGGCGGCGGAGCGCGCGGTCGGGGTTGACGACGAACCCGTGCCCGACCGCCTCGAGCATCGGGACGTCCGTCACGGAGTCCGTGTACGCCGACGAGGCCGCCAGGTCGTACCCCCGCCGCCGGGCGAGCTCCCGCATCGCGTCGGCCTTGGCCGGACCGTACGCGTAGAACGCGATCTCCCCGGTGTACCGCCCGTCCGCCACGGCCATCCGGCTCGCGATCACCTCGTCCGCACCGATCAGCCCGGCGACGGGACGCACGAGCTCCTCGCTCGACGCGGACACCACGACGACGTCGTGCCCGGCCGCGTGGTGGCGCTCCACCAGGGCGACGGCCTCGGCGTGCAGGACGCCGCCGACCGCTGCGCCGACGTTCGCGGCCACGATCGTCGAGACCCGCTCGACGTCCCAGCCCGCGACCATCGCCGACAGCTGCGCGCGCACCCGCTCCGTCCGGCCCTCCGTGGCCCCGCCCAGCAGGAACGCGATCTGCGCACCCGCCGAGCGCAGCGCCGCCCGGCGGGTCAGCAGGCCACCGAGCACGAACGGGCGGGCGAACGCCGTCGCCGCCGAGGTGGCGATGACCGTCTTGTCGAGGTCGAAGAACGCGGCGGGGCGGCGCGGGCCCGGCGGTGCGCCGGGTGGGCCGCCGCGCGGGTCGGCGGCTGCGGCGCTGGTGTCGCTCATGGGGACGGGCACCTCCTCGGAGCGAGGGTATCGAGCGAGAAGACGCGGCACCGAGTCCTCCACAGGGTGCCGGTGGGCGCGTCGTCCCCAGGGTCGGCGAGCCGGAGGTGGCGCGGGCGCCGCCCGGCGGGTCAGGGTCGCGGCCGAGCGGCAGGTCGAGGGACGGAGGACGACGTGGCACGGACGAGGGGTGCGCGGTGAGCGGGGGACGCGCGCGCCGGCAGCCCGTGCCGGAGGGCGCCGGTGTCGTCGGCGTGGTCGGGGCGCGGGGCGGGGCCGGAGCCACGGTGACGGCGGCGCTGCTCGCGCGCTCGCTCGCCCGCCGGCACCCGGCGGTGCTCGTCGACACCGGCCCCGGCCCGTCGCTCTCCCCGGTGCTCGGGCTCGACGCCCTGCCGGGGCTGCGGTGGCCCGACCTCACCGGGGCCCGCGGTGCCGTCGACCCCGGGCTGCTCGCGTCCAGCCTCGTGCGGTGGGGTCGGTGCGCCGTGCTCCCCACCGACGACGCGCGTCCCGGTCCGCCGCCGGTCGACGTGCTGGCGGACGTGCTGGACGCCCTGGCCGGGGCCTACGGCACCGTCGTGCTGGACCTCGACCGCGCCGCCGTGCTCGACGCACGGTCCGGCACGGGCCGCGGTCCGGAGCCCGACCTGGCCTCGGCGTGCCGGACCGTCCTGCTCGTCGTGCCGCGGGACGTGCCCGCCGTGGTCGGCGCCCGGCAGCTGCACGCCCGGCTCACCGACCGCGTCGACCGGGTCGGCGTCGTCACCCGCGGTCCCGCGCCGGGCGGCCTCGCCCCGTCCCAGGTCGCCGACGCGATCGGCCTCCCGCTCCTCGGCCGGCTGCCCTGGGTGCGCGGGCTCGGCGCCGCCGTCGACGCGGGAGCCGGACCCGCCGTGCCCGCCGGCGTCACCCGCCGGGTCGACCGGATCGCCGGGCGGCTCGCGTGACCGGCCCGCCGCCCGACGCCGGGCTGGTCGCCGCCGTGCGCCGGCGGCTCGCCGAGGGCGACGGACCCGTCACCGGCGAGCGGGTCGCCGCCGCGCTGCGGGACAGCGGGCGGGTGCTCGGCAGCACGGCGCTCGCCGAGCTGGAGACCAGCGTCCGGGCCGAGATCCTCGGGGCCGGCCCGCTGCAGCCGCTGCTCGAGGACCCGGAGGTGACCGACGTGCTCGTCAACGGACCCCGGGACGTGTGGGTCGAGCGGGCCGGTCGCCTGGTCCGCGCCCCGGTCGACCTCGGCGACGCGGGTCAGGTCCGTCAGGTCGACGTGCGGCTGGCCGCGGCTGCAGGGCAGCGGCT
>DAMBCY010000128.1:0-9868 GCA_032056255.1 Cellulomonas sp.
CCGGCCAGGGCCACCTCCTGGTGCCCGGCTCGCCGCTGCGCCGCCTGGTCGAGGGGTCGGCGTCGGACGGGCCGAGCGCCCACCGCGCCGCGCCGTCGTCCGTGGTGCTCTGGGGTCCGCCCGGCACCGGCAAGACGACCCTCGCCTACCTGGTGGCGACCAGCTCGGGCCGTCGGTTCGTCGAGCTGTCCGCCGTGACCGCGGGCGTCAAGGACGTGCGCCAGGTGGTCGAGGACGCGCGCCGCCGGCTCGCCGCGGACGGCACCGAGACCGTGCTGTTCATCGACGAGGTGCACCGCTTCACCAAGGCCCAGCAGGACGCGCTGCTGCCGAGCGTCGAGAACCGCTGGGTGACCCTCGTCGCCGCGACGACCGAGAACCCGTCGTTCTCGGTGAACTCGCCGCTGCTGTCCCGGTCGCTGCTGCTCACCCTGCAGCCGCTCGGCACCGAGGACGTGCGGGCGCTGGTGCGCCGGGCGGTCGAGGACGAGCGCGGCCTCGGCGGGGCCGTGCGGCTGACCGACGAGGCGGAGGAGCACCTGCTGCGGCTCGCGGGTGGCGACGCGCGCAAGGCGCTGACGATCCTCGAGGCCGCCGCCGGCGCGGCGCTGGAGGCACGCGCCGCGCGGCTCGCGGACCCCGACGCCGAGGACCCGGCGGACCTCGCGGACGAGCCCGCCGTCGTCGACCTCGCGACCACCGAGCGGGCGATCGACGTCGCCGCGGTGCGCTACGACCGCGACGGCGACCAGCACTACGACGTGATCAGCGCCTTCATCAAGTCCGTGCGCGGCTCCGACGTCGACGCGTCCCTGCACTACCTCGCGCGGATGATCGCGGCGGGGGAGGACCCGCGGTTCATCGCGCGCCGGATCGTCATCTCCGCCGCCGAGGACGTGGGCATGGCCGACCCGAGCGCGCTGCAGACGGCCGTCGCGGCGGCGCAGGCGGTGGCGCTGATCGGGATGCCGGAGGCGCGGATCATCCTGGCCGAGGCCGTGGTGCACCTGGCGACGGCGCCGAAGTCGAACGCCGCGTACACCGGCATCGACGCCGCGCTCGCCGACGTGCGCGCCGGCCGGCTCGGCTCGGTGCCCCCGCACCTGCGCGACGCGCACTACGCCGGCGCGCAGGCGCTGGGCCACGGGAAGGGGTACCGGTACGCGCACGACCACCCGCACGGCATCGCGGCGCAGCAGTACCTCCCGGACGAGCTGGTCGGCACGCGCTACTACACGCCCACCGAGAACGGCTACGAGCGGCAGGTGTCGGAGCGGCTGGTCCGCATCCGCCAGGCGCTCGACCCGTCCGCCGGTGAGGACCAGCGCCCGGGCAAGACCGGCGCCCGGTGAGGACCGGCGCCCGGTGAGGACCCGCGCCCGGTGAGGACCCGCGCCCGGTGAGGACCCGCGCCGGTTAGGACCAGCGCCGATCACCCGGTAGAGTTGCACGGTCGTCCGCGCCCTCGTGGCCGGACGGCCGCCTGGGGTCCTAGCCCGCGTCACCCGGACCGTGCGCAGCAGCGCGCGTCCCGACGCACCACGGTCGGCCCCACGCCCACCCGGAACTCTCCGGGCACGGGTGTGCCGTACGAGACGACAGGAAGACGACATGAGCAACGTGACGCGTGCGCGTCGCCAGGTGCGCCTCTCGCGCGCCCTCGGCCTCGCGCTGACGCCGAAGGCCGTCAAGCACTTCGAGAAGCGCCCCTACCCGCCCGGCGAGCACGGCCGCGCCCGCCGCCGCACCGAGTCGGACTACGCGGTGCGTCTGCGCGAGAAGCAGCGTCTGCGCGCCCAGTACGCGCTGCGCGAGAAGCAGCTCGCCCGGGCGTACGAGGACGCCCGCAAGGCCCCGGGCCTGACCGGTGAGGCCCTCGTCGAGGACCTCGAGACCCGCCTGGACGCCCTGGTGCTCCGCGCCGGCTTCGCCCGCACGATCCTCCAGGCCCGTCAGGTCGTGGTGCACCGCCACGTGCTGGTCGACGGCAAGATCGTGGACCGCCCGTCGTTCCGCGTGAAGGAGGGCCAGACCCTCCAGATCAAGCCCAAGTCGCAGACGACCGTGCCGTTCCAGGTCGCCGCCGCCGGTGCCCACCGCGACGTGCTGCCGGCCGTCCCGGGCTACCTCGACGTCCAGCTGGAGAAGCTGAGCGCCGTCCTGGTGCGCCGCCCGAAGCGCGCCGAGGTCCCCATCACGTGCGAGGTCCAGCTGGTCGTCGAGTACTACGCTCGCTGATCCGCCCACGCTCCACGACCGCGACGCCCCGCACCGCCCGTCCAGGGTCCGTGCCGGGGCGTCGCGGCGTTCTGTAGGGTTTCCGCTGACGTGACCGGGCGTCGCAGGCGAGCAGAAGGGCTGCCCATGCTGGGAGACATCGCGGGGCTGATCGCGGCCGTCGCCTTCGTGCTGCTGGTGGGGGCGCTCGCCGTCCCGCTGGTCAAGCTCGGGCGGGTGCTGGACGAGGCGCGCACCTCGGTGAAGGAGCTGACGGACCACACGGTCCCGATCCTCGACGAGGCGGCGACCACCGTGTCGTCCACCAACACCCAGCTGGAGCGGGTCGACGCCATCACCACCTCCGCCGCGCAGGTCACGCAGAACGTGTCCGCGCTGACGTCGCTGTTCGCGGCGACCGTCGGTGGCCCGATGATCAAGGTCGCGGCGTTCAGCTACGGCGTGCGGCGCGCGCTGTCCGGCCTGGGCCGGGGGAGGACCGCGCGATGAACCGGCTCCTCTGGGTCGCGGTGGGGGCGGCGGCCGCGGTCGCCGGCGCCCGGCGGCTCGGGCTGCTGGACGACGTCCTGCGCACCTCCCCGAGCACGGCCGGCCCCGCCCCGCGCGGGACCGCGGCCACCGCGGCGCAGGCAGCCCGGACCGCGTTCCGGGCGGGCGCCGCGACGGCGGGTGCGGTGCGGTCGCTCGCCGACGCGCGGCGCGAGTTCCGTGCCGGCATGGCCGAGCGCGAGGAGCAGCTGCGGTACGACCGGGTCGGGGACGTGGACGTGGACGCCCTGCGCGCCGAGCGCGACGCCCGCCGGTCGGCCGACCGCGCACCCGGCGGTGCGTCCCGTCCCGCGCACCGGGACCCGTCCGGGACGGTCCCGCCCGCCTGGCACGGCGACGCCCAGGACCGGGAGGCCGCCCGCGCGGCCCGCGCCCGGCGCGGCTGGGCCGACGAGCCGACCGACGACCCCGCGGACGAGGACGGCGACCTGCCGTACTCGTTCTACTGACCGATCCGGTGCAGCCCCTAGGCTGCACCCGGCCGCACGCGCGGGAACACCCCCGCGCCGCGCGACGCTGAGCACGACGAGGCGGGGCAGCGACCCCGTCACCGGACCACGAACGAGGACACCATGCGCACCGCCGAGATCCGCCAGCGTTGGCTCGACTTCTTCGAGGCTCGCGGCCACGCCGTGGTGCCCTCCGCCCCGCTGATCTCGCCCGACCCGTCGACGCTGTTCGTCATCGCGGGCATGGTGCCGTTCATCCCGTACATGCTGGGCGAGCAGACCCCGCCGTGGCCGCGCGCGACCAGCGTGCAGAAGTGCGTGCGCACCCTCGACATCGAGGAGGTCGGCAAGACCACGCGGCACGGCACGTTCTTCCAGATGAACGGCAACTTCTCCTTCGGCGACTACTTCAAGGAGGGGGCGATCCGGAACGCGTGGGAGCTGATCACCACCCCCCAGGACCAGGGCGGCTACGGCTTCCCGGAGGAGAAGATCTGGGTCACGGTCTTCCACGACGACGACGAGGCCGCGGAGCTCTGGAAGCAGATCGCGGGCCTGCCGGACGAGCGCATCCAGCGCCGCGGCATGAAGGACAACTTCTGGTCCACCGGTGCACGCGGCCCCGCCGGCCCGTGCTCGGAGATCTACGTCGACCGCGGACCCGAGTACGGCGCCGAGGGCGGCCCGGTCGTGGACGAGGACCGGTACATCGAGATCTGGAACCTCGTGTTCATGCAGTTCGAGCGCGGTGACGGGGGCACGAAGGAGTCCTTCCCGATCCTCGGCGAGCTCAAGCAGAAGAACATCGACACCGGCATGGGCCTGGAGCGCGTCGCGTTCCTGCTGCAGGGCGTCGACAACATGTACGAGATCGACGAGGTCTTCCCGGTCATCGAGGCCGCCCAGCAGCTGTCCGGTCGCCGGTACGGGACCGACCACGAGGACGACGTGCGGATGCGGGTCGTCGCCGACCACGTGCGCTCCGCGCTGATGCTCATGGGCGACGGCGTCACCCCGTCGAACGAGGGCCGCGGCTACGTGCTCCGCCGCCTGCTCCGGCGCGCGGTCCGCGCGATGCGCCTGCTCGGCGTCGAGACCCCGGCGCTGCCGACGCTGCTGCCGGTCTCCCGGGACGCGATGGCGCCGTCCTACCCGGAGCTCGCGCGCGACTTCGACCGCATCGCACGGGTCGCGTACGCCGAGGAGGAGGCGTTCCTGCGCACCCTGGTGTCGGGCACCACGATCCTCGACCTCGCCGTGTCCGAGGCGAAGCAGGCGCCCGCCGGTGCCGCTGCCGCACCGCTGCTGTCGGGCGCGAAGGCGTTCCAGCTGCACGACACCTACGGCTTCCCGATCGACCTCACGCTCGAGATGGCGGCCGAGCAGGGCGTCTCCGTGGACGAGAAGGCGTTCCGCACGCTCATGCAGGCGCAGCGCGACCGCGCCCGGGCGGACGCGCTGGCCAAGCGCGCGGGCCGTGCGGACACCGCGGCGTACCAGGACCTGCACGCCACGCTCAGCGGGTCGGGTGCGAAGCCCGTCGAGTTCGTCGGGTACACCCAGTCCGCGGCGCGGTCCCGTGTCGTCGGCCTGCTGGTCGACGGCGTCCCGGCTCCCGCGGCGACCGCCCCCGCGGACGTCGAGGTCGTCCTCGACGTGACGCCGTTCTACGCCGAGATGGGCGGCCAGCTGGCCGACCACGGGACGATCGTGCTGGACGGCGGCGCGATCGTCGAGGTCGACGACGTGCAGGCGCCGGTCAAGGGCCTGCCCGTGCACCGCGGCCGGCTGGTCGAGGGCACGTTGACGCTGGACGAGCCCGGCGTCGCGACGATCGACACCGCGCGCCGGCTCGCGATCAGCCGCGCGCACACCGCGACCCACATGGTGCACAAGGCCGTCCAGGAGGCGCTCGGCGACACCGCGACCCAGGCCGGGTCCGAGAACGCGCCCAGCCGCGTGCGGTTCGACTTCCGCTCCGGCCAGGCCGTCCCGGCGGGTGTGCTGTCCGAGGTCGAGGAGCGGGTCAACACCCGCCTCCAGGAGGACCTCGACGTCACCGACCAGGTGATGCCGATCGCCGAGGCCCGTGCGCTCGGCGCGATGGCGCTGTTCGGCGAGAAGTACGGCGACCAGGTGCGCGTCGTGTCGATCGGCGGCGACTGGTCCCGCGAGCTCTGCGGCGGTACCCACGTGCGTCGGTCCGGCGAGCTCGGGCTGGTCACGCTGCTCGGCGAGTCCTCGATCGGTTCCGGCGTGCGCCGCGTCGACGCGCTGGTCGGCGACGGCGCCTACGGGTTCCACGCCAAGGAGCACGCGCTCGTCGGCCAGCTGTCCGGCCTGCTCGGCGCCCGCCCGGACGAGCTGTCCGACCGCGTGTCGTCGCTGGTGGCGCGCCTCAAGGAGACGGAGAAGGAGCTCGCCGGCGTGCGCGCGGCCCAGGTGCTCGCCGCGGCGGGCACGCTGGCGGCCGGCGCCACGGAGGTCGCCGGGGTCCGGGTCGTCGCCCACGACGCGGGCGAGGTCGCGGCGGACGACCTCCGGACCCTCGCGCTGGACGTGCGGTCGCGCCTCGGCGAGTCCGCGCCGGCGGTCGTCGCGGTCGGCGGCGTCGCGAAGGGCCGGCCCGTCGTGGTGGTCGCGACCAACGCGGCGGCGCGCGAGCGCGGCGTGCGCGCCGGGGCCCTCGTCAAGACCGCCTCGGGGCTGCTCGGCGGCGGTGGCGGCGGCAAGGACGACCTGGCGCAGGGCGGCGGCACCGACGCGGCCCGGCTGCCCGAGGCCCTGGCCGGGGTCCGCGACGCGATCGGGGCGGGCGCCTGAGCCCCGGGGAGCCGGGCACCGACGCGGACACCGTGGTCCGCGGCGCACGGCTGGGCGTGGACGTCGGCTCCGTGCGGGTCGGGCTCGCGGCGAGCGACCCGGACGGCCTGGTCGCCACACCGGTCGCCACGCTGGCCCGGGACACCCGGCCCCCGGCCCCCGGTGCGCTGCCCGCCGACCACGCCCAGATCGTGGCGGAGGTGGGGGAACGCGGTGCGGCGGCGGTGTACGTCGGCCTCCCGCGGCACCTGTCCGGGCAGGAGGGCGCTGCGGCCGAGGCCGCGCGCGCGTACGCTGGTGCGCTGGCGCAGGCTGTCGCACCGGTTCCGGTGCGGCTGGTCGACGAGCGGATGACCACCGTCACCGCCCATCAGGCGCTACGGGCGTCCGGCAGGTCCGGGCGTCGTCATCGTGCGGTCGTCGACCAGGCGGCCGCGGTGGTGATCCTGCAGACCGCGCTGGACGCGGAGCGTTCCACGGGCCGACGGCCCGGCGAGCGGGTCACGGCGACCCGACCGCAGGACGCCCGCGACGGGCGCCCGGGGGGTCTGGGGGACGCCGGTCAGCCAGGACACACCGAAGGGACAGCCGAGTGAGCGACCTCTTCCTCGGTGCTCCGGAGCAGGAGCACGACGGGGTCCCCGGCCCCTCGCGCCGCTCGCGCCGGGACACGAAGGAGCAGCAGACGCGGGACCGCAAGCACCGCCGCCGCCGCAGCGTCGTGGTGCTGGTGCTGGCGCTGGCCCTCGTGGGCGGCGCCGGCTTCGTCGTCTGGAGCGTCGTGGGCGGCCTGTTCTCCGGCGGGTCCGCCGACGAGACCGTGCAGGACTACCCCGGGCCCGGCAGCGGCGACGTGCAGGTCACCGTCGCGCCCGGGGACTCCGGTGGCGCCATCGGGCAGACCCTGCTCGACGCGGGCGTCGTCGCGACGGTCAAGGCGTTCACGACCGCGTACGCCGCGAACGCGGACGCGCAGTCGATCCAGCCCGGCACCTACACGCTGCAGATGGAGATGCGGGCCTCGGACGCCGTGAACGCGCTCCTCGCCTCCGAGAACCGGGTGTCCTCGCGCGTGACCATCCCCGAGGGCTACACCGCGAAGCAGATCTTCCAGCGCATCTACGAGGTCGCGACCATCCCCGTCGAGGACCTCGAGGCCGCGGCGGCCGACACCGAGGCGATCGGCCTGCCTGCCGAGGCGGGCGGCGACGTCGAGGGCTGGCTGTTCCCGGCGACCTACGAGGTCGAGCCCGGTGCCACAGCCGCGAGCGTGCTGAGCCAGATGGTGGCGAAGACGGTCGGCGTGCTGACCGAGAAGGGCGTCGCCCAGGACCAGTGGGAGACGGTGCTGAACAAGGCGTCGATCGTCGAGCGCGAGGCCAAGCTCGACGCCGACCGGCCGATCATGGCCCGGGCGATCCAGAACCGCCTGGACATCGACATGCCGCTGCAGATCGACGCCGTGGTGGCGTACGGGCTGGGCATCTCCGGCGCCGACCTCACGTACGCCGACACGCGCGACGCCGTGGCGCCGTACAACCCGTACAACGTGTACAAGATCACCGGCCTGCCGCCGACGCCGATCGCGTCGCCCGGTGAGGCGTCGATCGACGCCGTGCTCAACCCGGCGGACGGGCCCTGGAAGTTCTGGGTGACGGTGAACCTCGACACCGGTGAGACCAAGTTCTCCGAGACCTACGACGAGCAGCAGGTGAACCAGCAGGAGCTGCGGGAGTGGCAGGCGGCGAACCCGTGATCCCGGCCGGTCGCCGCGCCGCGGTGCTCGGGCACCCGATCGCGCACTCGCTGTCCCCGCGGCTGCACCGCGCCGCCTACGCGGAGCTCGGGCTGGACTCCTGGTCCTACGACGCGTTCGACGTCGTCGAGGACCATCTGGCCGCGTTCCTCGCGGAGCTCGACGGGTCGTGGGCGGGCCTCAGCCTGACCATGCCGCTCAAGCAGGTCGCGCTCGGGCTGGTCGACCACGTCGAACCGCTCGCCGACGTGGTCGGCGCCGTCAACACGGTGCTGGTGCAGTCCGCCGGTCCCGGTCGCCCCGTGCTCACCGGCGCCAACACCGACGTGCACGGCCTGGTCGCGGCGCTGACCGAGGGGCTGCGGGCGGCCGGAGCCTCCCCGGACCCCGGCGTGTCCCGCACGGCCGTGGTCCTGGGCGCCGGCGCCACCGCCGCGTCCACCCTGGCCGCGCTGGCCGAGCTCGGCTGCACCGCACCCGTCGTGCACGTCCGGTCCCTCGGGCGCACCGGCGGGCTCGCGCGCGCGGCGCACCGCATGGGCGTCGAGCCCGCGTTCCGGACCCTGTCCGGCGTCGCCGAGGCGATGGCGGGGGCCGACCTCGTCGTCTCGACGCTGCCGCCGCGCGCCGCGGACGACGTCGCCGCCGCGCTCGCCTCCGGCCCCGTCGCGCCCCGGGCCTCGTCCGTGCTGCTCGACGTCGCCTACGACCCGCGGCCGACCGCGCTGTCGACCGCGTGGGCCGGCCGCGGCGGCGTCGCCGTGCCGGGGGAGCGGATGCTCCTGCACCAGGCCGTCGAGCAGGTGCGGCTGATGACGGGCCGGCCCGGACCGCTGGCGGCGATGGACGCCGCGCTCGGCGAGGCGCTGGACGCGTCGGCCGCCGCGCGCTGACCCGTCCCGAGGTCCGTTCCGTCCGGTTCCTCATCTGACCCCGGGGTCCTGCCGATGGTTCCCTCGGGACAGTGGTTCGGCGTGTCCCTGATCGAAGGGACAGACACAGGGTGAAGCAGCTCGGCGAGATCCTGCTGGACGAGGGCCTGGTCACCGAGGCGCAGCTCATGGCTGCGCTCGACGAGCAGATGGTGCGGGGCCAGTCGCTCGGCCGGACGCTGGTCGAGCTCGGCGTGCTGACCGAGGGCCAGCTGGTCGCGGCCCTCGCGCGCCAGGTCGGCATGACGTTCGTCGACCTCGACGAGTACGCCGTCGACCGCGCGGCCGTCACGATGGTCCCCGCGGCGCTGTGCCGCCGGTACACCGTGCTGCCCGTCGGGTTCCAGGACGGGTCGCTCGTCGTCGCCACCGCGGACCCCGGCAACGTGGTCGCCGTCGACGACGTGCGCACCGTCTCCGGCATGTCCGTGCTGCCGATCGTCGCCACCTACGAGAACCTCACCCGCGCGATCGACCGGTTCTGCCGGGCCGACGGCGAGATGGAGGACCTGTCCTCCGCGTTCGAGGAGGAGCAGGCGCCGGCCGACCTCGACCTGTCCCGCGTCGGCGACGTCGTCGAGGACGACGCCCCGATCGTCCGGTACGTGAACCTGCTCGTCACCCAGGCGATCTCCGACCGGGCCTCGGACATCCACATCGAGCCCACCGAGCACGACCTGCGGGTCCGGTACCGGATCGACGGCGTGCTGCACGAGATGCAGCGCTCGCCCAAGCAGATCCAGGGCGGCGTGATCTCCCGGGTCAAGATCCTCTCGGACATCGACATCGCCGAGCGGCGCAAGCCCCAGGACGGCCGCATGTCCGTCACGCACAACGGCCGCAAGATCGACCTGCGCGTGGCGACGCTGCCCACCGTGTGGGGCGAGAAGATCGTCATGCGCATCCTGGACAACTCCACCGCTAGCCTCGACCTGCGCGACCTCGCGTTCCTCGAGCACAACTACGAGACCTACCGTGAGGCGTACACCAAGCCCTACGGGATGATCCTGGTCACCGGCCCGACCGGCTCCGGCAAGTCCACCACCCTGTACGCGACGCTCAACGCGGTCTCCAAGCCGGAGATCAACGTCATCACCGTCGAGGACCCGGTCGAGTACCGG
>DAMBCY010000129.1:0-9843 GCA_032056255.1 Cellulomonas sp.
CACCACATCGACAAGTGGCAGTTCACCGTCCCGTTCGTGTGCGGGGCCACCAACCTGGGCGAGGCGCTGCGGCGCATCACCGAGGGCGCGGCGATGATCCGCTCCAAGGGCGAGGCCGGCACCGGTGACGTGTCGAACGCCACCACGCACATGCGCACCATCCGCGACGAGATCCGCCGCCTGTCCTCGCTGCCCGAGGACGAGCTGTTCCTCGCGGCCAAGGAGCTGCAGGCGCCGTACGACCTCGTCGTCGAGGTGGCCCGGGCCGGCAAGCTGCCGGTCGTGCTCTTCACCGCGGGCGGCATCGCCACCCCCGCCGACGCGGCGATGATGCGCCAGCTCGGCGCCGAGGGCGTGTTCGTGGGCTCGGGCATCTTCAAGTCCGGCAACCCGGCCGAGCGCGCCGCGGCGATCGTCAAGGCCACCACCTTCTACGACGACCCGGATGTCATCGCGAAGGTCTCCCGCGGCCTCGGCGAGGCGATGGTCGGCATCAACGTGGACGACGTCCCGGTGCCGCACCGCCTGGCCGAGCGCGGCTGGTGACCTGCCGGTGACGAGCACCCACCCGTCCGACGGCCCGTCGGTCCCTCCCGGGACCGGCGGGCCGTCGCCGTCCCGGCACGAGACCGTCGGCGTGGCGCCCCCCGCCACCACCGCGGGTGCCCTCGGACCCGACTGGGTGCTCGGCGAGGACGGCCTGCGGTTCCGCCGCGCCGCCCGCGTGATCCTGCTCGACGCCGACGACCGCCTGCTCCTGGTCCGCGGGCACGACGCCGACCAGCCGGAGCGCTCCTGGTGGTTCACCGTCGGCGGCGGGATCGACCCGGGGGAGGGGTCCCGTGCGGCGGCGCTGCGGGAGGTCCGCGAGGAGACCGGCCTGGTGCTCGACGCCGACGCCCTGGTCGGCCCGGTGCTGACCCGCTCGGCGGTGTTCGACTTCTACGCCGAGCACTGCCGCCAGGACGAGGACTTCTACCTGGCCCGTGTCGCGGTGCCCGCGGCGGTGGAGGACCTGGCCCGGGACGGCTGGACGACGGTCGAGGTCGACCTGCTCGACGAGCTGCGCTGGTGGGAGCTGGACGACCTGGACCACGAGTCGCGCGAGGTGTTCCCGCCCGGGCTGCCGGACCTGGTGCGCGGGCTGCTCGACGGCTGGGACGGGCGGACGCGGCACCTGGGGCTGCAGCGCGACGACTGAGGCGTACCGGGGAGTAACTTCGGCGGGCCGATCTCGGTTAGGGTCGGCCGGTGCCCACCTCGACCTCCTCCGTCACCCGCATCCACCGCAGCGGCATCCGCACCCTGATGGAGCTCGCCCTGCGCGACCCGGAGGCGATCCGGCTCGAGATCGGCGAGCCCGACGTGCCCACGCCGGCGCACGTGGTCGCCGCGGCGGGCCGGGACGCCGCCGCGGGGCACACCGGGTACACGTCGAGCACCGGCACCCCGGAGCTGCGCGCCGCGCTCGCCGAGAAGGTCCGCCGGGTGAACGGGCTGGACGTGACGCCGGCGGACGTCGTGGTGACCCACGGCGCGATGCACGGCCTGGCGATGGCGATCAACGCGCTCGCCGGCCCGGGCGACGAGGTGCTGCTGCCGGACCCGGAGTTCCCCAACTGGCGGATGGCCGCGGTCGCCGCCGGGGTGGAGGTCGCCACCTACCCCGCCCACGCCGCGAACGGCTTCGTCCCGACCCTCGAGGACGTCGCCGCGGCCGTCACGCCCGCCACGAAGGTGATCGTGGTCTGCTCGCCGAACAACCCCACGGGTGCCATGTACCCGGCCGACCTGCTCGCCGGTGTGGTCGAGCTCGCGCGCGAGCGGGACCTGTGGGTGTTCTCCGACGAGTGCTACGAGGCGATCACCTTCGGCACCCCGCACGTCAGCCCCGCCGCGTTCGACACCGACGGCCGGGTGCTCACCTTCTTCTCGTTCTCCAAGACCTACGCGATGACCGGGTGGCGGCTCGGCTACGTCGTGTCCCGCGACCCGGGCGTGGTGGACCTGCTCGGCCAGGTCGCCGAGGCCACGGTCGCCTGCCCCTCCTCGGTCAGCCAGCGGGCGGCCCTCGCCGCGCTGACCGGGCCGCAGGACGACGTCGCCGCGGCCGTCGCGTCGTACCGGGAGCGCCGGGACGCCGCGGTCGCGCTGCTCGCCGCCCGCGGGGTGCCCTCCGTCGAGCCGCAGGGCGCGTTCTACCTGATGGTGGACGTCTCCGCCGCGACCGGCGACTCCGAGGCGTTCGCGCTGCGGCTGCTCGACGAGCGCCACGTGGCCGTCTCGCCCGGCAGCGCGTTCGGGGCCGCGGGCGAGGGCATGGTGCGGGTCTCGCTGGCGGCCGGGCGCCCGGCGCTGCTCGAGGGGCTGGACCGGCTCGCGGACCTGGTCCGCGACTGGGCGACCGTGCCGTTCCCGGGCGGCGGACCCGGGCTCGCGCCCCGCGTGGCCGAGGCGGTCCCCGCCGATTCGTAGGATGAGGCGTGTGAGCGCCTCTCCCACCATCGGTGTCCTGGCCCTGCAGGGCGACGTCCGCGAGCACCTCGCCGCCCTGCGCGCGTCCGGCGCGGACGCCCTGCCCGTCCGCCGCGCGTCCGAGCTGGACGCCGTCGACGGTCTCGTGCTGCCCGGCGGCGAGTCGACGACGATCGACAAGCTGCTGCGGGCGTTCGACCTCGACGGCCCGGTCCGGTCCCGGCTGGCCGCCGGGATGCCCGCCTACGGGTCCTGCGCGGGGATGATCCTGCTCGCCGACCGGATCGTCGGCGGCATCGACGGGCAGCGCACGCTCGGCGGGCTCGACGTCACCGTGCGGCGCAACGCCTTCGGGCGGCAGGTGGACTCGTTCGAGACCGACCTGCGGATCGACGGCGTGCCGAGCAGCGCGACGGACCCGGTGCACGCGGTGTTCATCCGCGCCCCGTGGGTCGACGAGGTCGGGCCGGCCGCCACCGCGCTCGCGCGCGTGGAGTCGGGCCCCGCCGCCGGTAGGATCGTGGCGGTGCGCCAGGGCTCGTTGCTCGCGACGTCCTTCCACCCGGAGGTGACGGGCGACACGCGGGTGCACCGGCTGTTCGTCGAGATCGTCCGCGACGCCCTGTGAGCGCGCAGGCGCGCGACCCGGAGCCGGGTCGTGCGAGCGGCGCCTGTGCGCCGGGCCGTGCGGGTCGAGGAGCGTGAAACGAGAGGGAAGCGATGTCGGGTCACTCCAAGTGGGCCACCACCAAGCACAAGAAGGCCGTGATCGACGCGAAGCGCGGCAAGCTCTTCGCGAAGCTGATCAAGAACATCGAGGTCGCGGCCCGCACGGGCGGCGGTGACCCCGCCGGCAACCCCACGCTCTTCGACGCCATCCAGAAGGCGAAGAAGACCTCGGTGCCGAACGACAACATCGAGCGCGCGGTCAAGCGCGGCTCCGGTGCCGAGGCCGGCGGCGCGGACTACCAGACGATCCTCTACGAGGGCTACGGCCCCGGCGGCATCGCGGTCCTGGTCGAGTGCCTCACCGACAACCGGAACCGCGCCGCGGCGGACGTCCGGGTGGCGTTCACCCGCAGCGGCGGCCAGATGGCCGACCCGGGCTCGGTCGCCTACCTGTTCTCCCGCAAGGGCGTCGTCATGGTCCCCAAGGAGGGCACCACCGAGGACGACGTGCTGATGGCGGTGCTCGACGCCGGTGGCGAGGAGGTCAGCGACGCGGGCGACCAGTTCGAGGTGCTGTCCGAGGCGACCGACCTGGTGCCGGTCCGCACGGCGCTGCAGGAGGCCGGCATCGAGTACGACTCCGCCGACGTCGTGTTCTACCCGGCCACCCAGATCGAGGTGGACGCCGAGGGCGCCCGCAAGATCCTGCGGCTGATCGACACCCTCGAGGACTCGGACGACGTGCAGAACGTCTACGCGAACTTCGACGCCTCGGACGAGGTCATGGCGGAGCTCGAGGACGACTGACCCCGCCGGCGCCCGCAGGGGTGCCGCGCCCACGACGCCCCGCCCGGCCCCGTGCCCGGCGGGGCGTCGGCGCGCCGGGCGCCGGGTACGCCGCCGCGGCTGGGAGGATGCACGGGTGCGCGTGCTCGGAGTGGACCCCGGCCTGACCCGCTGCGGGCTCGGGGTGGTCGACGGCCTCCCGGGCCGCCGGGTGCGGATGGTCGCGGTCGGCGTCGCGCAGACCTCGCCCGACCTGGACGTCGACCAGCGGCTGCTGCTGGTCGCCGAGCGGATCGACGAGTGGCTCGAGGAGCACGCGCCGGACGCCCTGGCCGTCGAGCGGGTGTTCGCCCAGCACAACGTCCGCACCGTCATGGGTACCGCGCAGGTCGCGGGCATCGCGATGCTGGCCGCCGCGCGCCGGCGCATCCCCGTGGCGATGCACACGCCCTCCGAGGTCAAGGCCGCCGTCACGGGCAACGGCCGGGCGGACAAGCCCCAGGTGCAGACGATGGTGGCGCGGCTGCTGCAGCTGGACGAGCTGCCCCGGCCGGCGGACGCCGCGGACGCGCTCGCGCTGGCGATCTGCCACCTGTGGCGTCCCGCCGGTGCCGTCGGGTCGCCGCAGCGGGCGCCGGGCTCGTTGACCGCCGCGCAGCGCGCGTGGGCGGCGGCGGAGCAGGCGTCGCGGCGGTCGCGGGTCTGACCCCGGCTCGGTGCGGTCGGTGCCGTCGGCGCGGGGAGGCCGCGCCCGGCGCGTCTCGTTCGTACAGGTGTTCGCACCCGTGGCAGACTGCTCGCGACGAAGGGAGCCGGTGTGATCGCCTCGGTGCGGGGAACGGTGCTGGCCGTGCGGCTGGACGCCGCGGTGGTGGAGGTCGGCGGTGCCGGCTACCTGGTGCAGGCGACCCCGGCGACGCTCGCCGGGCTGCGGGTCGGCCACGAGGCGACGCTGCACACCACGATGGTGGTGCGCGAGGACTCGCTCACGCTGTTCGGCTTCGCGGACGACGACGAGCGAGAGGTCTTCGAGGTGGTGCAGACCGTCAGCGGCGTCGGACCCCGGCTCGCCCTGGCGATGCTCGCGGTGCACAGCCCCGACGGGCTGCGCCGTGCCGTCGCGGCCGAGGACCTGGCCGCCCTGAAGCGGGTGCCGGGCATCGGCCACAAGGGCGCGCAGCGCATCGTGCTCGAGCTGGCGGACCGGCTGGGCGCCCCGGCGCCGTCCGGGATCGCGGGCGCGTCCGCCCCCGCCGCGCCGCTCGATCGGCGCGACCAGGTCGTCGACGCGCTCGTCGGGCTCGGCTGGAACCAGAAGGCCGCGCAGGACGCGGTGACGTCGGTGCTCGACGGCAGCGACGAGCCGGTGGGGGAGGCCGAGGTCGCGGGCGTGCTGCGCGCGGCGCTGCGGACCCTCGGGGGCGGGCGTGGCTGACCGGGCGGGCGAGCCGGACGGACCGGGCGGCGGCGTGCCCGACGGGCTGACCGGCGGGCTGACCGAGGGCACCGTGGTGCGTCCCGAGGCGGACGACCTGGAACGCGCCGCCGAGGCCGCCCTGCGCCCGCGCCACCTCGAGGAGTTCGTCGGCCAGCGCGTCGTGCGCGACCAGCTGTCCCTGGTGCTGCAGGCGGCCGTCGGGCGCGGGCGCGCCCCGGACCACGTGCTGCTCTCCGGGCCGCCCGGGCTCGGGAAGACCACGCTCGCCATGATCATCGCGGCGGAGCTCGGCACGTCGATGCGGGTCAGCAGCGGGCCGGCCATCCAGCACGCGGGGGACCTCGCGGCGATCCTGTCCTCCCTCGAGGAGGGCGAGGTGCTGTTCCTCGACGAGATCCACCGGCTGGCGCGGCCCGCGGAGGAGCTGCTGTACGTCGCCATGGAGGACTTCCGGGTCGACGTCGTGGTCGGCAAGGGGGCCGGGGCCAGCGCCATCCCGCTCGCGCTGCCGCCCTTCACCGTGGTGGGCGCGACCACCCGGGCGGGCCTGCTGCCGGCGCCGCTGCGGGACCGGTTCGGGTTCACCGGCCACCTCGACTTCTACGCCGACGACGAGCTGGAGCGGGTGCTGCTGCGCTCGGCCGGCCTGCTGGGCGTCCCGCTGGCCCCGGAGGCCGCGTCGGAGATCGCGTCCCGCTCCCGGGGCACGCCCCGGATCGCCAACCGGCTGCTGCGCCGGGTGCGCGACTGGGCGCAGGTGCGCGGGGACGGCACCCTGTCCCTGGACGCGGCCCGGGCGGCGCTCGAGGTGTACGAGGTCGACCGGCTCGGGCTCGACCGGCTGGACCGCGCGGTGCTGACCGCGCTCTGCACGCGGTTCGGCGGCGGACCCGTGGGCCTGACCACCCTGGCGGTCGCGGTCGGGGAGGAGCCCGAGACCGTCGAGACCGTGGCGGAGCCGTTCCTGGTCCGCGAGGGCCTGATCGGCCGGACGCCGCGCGGACGGGTGGCCACGGCGGACGCGTGGGCGCACCTGGGGCTCGACGCGCCGCTGCCGACGGGCACGCTGTTCGGCTGACCCGGTGCCGGCGCCCACCCGGCCCGTCCCGCCGGCGTCCGGCCCGGGAACCGGAGCGGCGGGTCGCTCGTTAGGTGCCCGGAGCCGTGGCGAATAGACTGCGGACGACCTCTTTCGCGATCGGGAGCTGTTCTCCGTGGACCCCACCTTCATCCTCATCCTCGTCGTCGGCCTCGGGGCGATGTGGCTGCTGTCGAGCCGCCAGCGCAAGGCGCAGCAGAAGCAGCTCAGCTTCCGCGACAACCTGCAGCCCGGCCAGGAGGTCATGACCGGCTCGGGGATGTACGGCACGGTCGTCGAGGTCGAGGGCGACGTCGTCACCATCGAGACCACCCCCGGCGTGCAGACCCGCTGGATCAAGGCCGCCATCGCGCGCCTGGTCGAGCCGCCGGTCGACGAGGTGGACGAGGACGACGACGCGGCCGACGCCGACGACGCCGAGTGGCGCGACGAGCCGGGCGCGGTGCCGCCGGGCCTGATCGAGGTCCCGGACGACCTGTCCTCGCTGCAGCCGCCGCGGGACGACGAGGGGCCGGACGGCACGAAGAAGCCGCAGCAGTAGTCGACGGGGCGCCGGGCCCCGACGCAGGGGACCCGGCAGCCCTCCACCCGTACCGCCCGCACGCCGCGGGCGGTACGCGCACGAGAGAAGACGATTCCGTTGGCCCCACCCACCAGCCGCCGTCACCCGGCGCGCACGCTGCTCACGCTCGCCGTCATCGCGGTCGCCGTCTTCGGGGCGGTGCTCGCGGGGACCCGGTGGTCCGACGCGAGCTGGACGCCGAAGCTCGCGCTGGACCTCGAGGGCGGCACGCAGCTGATCCTCGCGCCGGTCACCGAGGACGACTCCCAGGTGACCTCGGAGACGATCGCGCAGGCGATCGAGGTCATCCGCCAGCGCGTCGACTCCTCCGGCGTCGCCGAGGCGGAGATCACGAGCCAGGGCGGGTCCAACATCGTCGTGGCCCTGCCGGGCCGGCCCAGCGAGGAGACCCTCGACCTGGTCCGGACGTCCGCGCAGATGGAGTTCCGGCCGGTGCTGACCTACGCGGCGGGCACGCCCACCGCGACGGCGTCCCCGACGGACGCGGCCACCGAGGAGCCCTCGGACGAGCCGACCAAGGACGCCCCGGACTCGGCCAGCGACGCCGAGTACTACATCACCCCGGCCGTCCAGGCGGAGTTCGAGGCCCTGGACTGCACGGACCCGGCGAACACCACCGGCGGCACCCCGGGCGACCCCGACGTCGCGCTGGTCACGTGCGACCCCGACGGCGTGTACAAGTACATCCTCGGACCGCTCGAGATCGAGGGCTCGCACATCTCGAACGCGACCTCGGGGCTCGAGGTCACCTCGCAGGGCACGACCACGAACAACTGGGTCGTCAACCTCGAGTTCGACAGCGAGGGCGCCAAGAAGTTCGCCGAGGTCACCGAGCGGCTGCAGGGCCTGACGTCGCCGCAGAACCAGTTCGGCATCGTGCTGGACGGCCTGGTGATCTCGGCGCCCGGGCTCGACGCGGGCGTGATCATCTCCGACGGCAAGGCGCAGATCTCCGGGTCGTTCACCCGGGACTCCGCGACCTCGCTGGCCAACCAGCTGAAGTTCGGTGCGCTGCCGCTGTCCTTCCAGGTGCAGAGCGAGGAGCAGATCTCCGCGACGCTCGGCTCCGAGCAGCTCGAGAAGGGCCTGATCGCCGGTCTCATCGGCCTGCTGCTCGTCGCCCTGTACTCGCTGTTCCAGTACCGCGCGCTCGGCCTCGTCACGCTGGCCTCGCTGGTGCTGGCCGGCGTGCTGACCTACGGGACGATCACGCTGCTGTCCTGGACGCAGGGGTACCGGCTGTCGCTGCCCGGCGTCGCCGGCCTGATCGTGGCCATCGGCATCACCGCGGACTCGTTCATCGTGTACTTCGAGCGCATCCGCGACGAGCTGCGCGAGGGCCGGACCCTGGTCGCCGCCGTCGACCGGGGCTGGGAGCGGGCGCGGCGCACGATCCTGGCGTCCGACGCCGTGAACTTCCTCGCGGCGATCGTCCTGTACTTCCTCGCGGTCGGCTCGGTGCGCGGCTTCGCGTTCACGCTCGGCCTCACGACGCTGCTCGACCTGCTGATCGTCTTCACCTTCACGCACCCGGTCATGCTGCTCATCGCGAGGACGAGGTTCTTCGGCAGCGGCCACCCGCTGTCCGGGCTGGACCCGCGCCGTCTCGGCGCCGCGGACGCCACCCGCTACGTGGGCCGCGGCCGCGTCGCGACGGGCCGCCGCGCCGAGCCGGCCGAGGCCGGCGTGCCCGCCGACCTGTCGACCCCGACGTCCACCCTGGTCGCCGCGGGCGTGCCCGCGGGCGGGACGATCGCCGAGCGCCGCGCGGCCGCCCGGGCCGCCGCCCAGGAGACCGCGTCGTCGCCGGAGCCGCCCGACGAACCACCCGCTGACGGCACGACCCCCGAGGACGCCGAGCGCCGCACCGAGGGGAACGAGTCCTGATGGCCGTCAACTTCGCCCAGTGGGGCAACGACCTCTACACCGGCCGCCGCTCGTACGACATCGTCGGCCGTCGCAGGATCTGGTTCGCGATCTCCGGCGTGCTCGTGCTGCTCTCGGTGATCTTCCTGATCAAGCCGGGTCTCGAGCCGGGCATCGAGTTCCGGGGCGGCTCGGAGTTCACGGTCTCGAACGCCGCGACCACCGACCAGCAGCCGGCGATCGACGCCGTCGCCGCGGTCGCGCCGGACGAGGTGCCCCGCGTCACGAACGTCGGCACGTCGTCGCTGCGGATCCAGACCAGCGAGCTGACGAACGACCAGGTCGAGCAGGTCCGCACGGCCCTGGAGGACGCGTACGACGTCACCCAGGACGACGTCGCCAGCTCGTTCATCGGCCCGACCTGGGGCAAGGACGTCTCGCAGAAGGCCCTGACCAGCCTCGTCGTGTTCCTCGTCCTGGTCACGCTCGTCATGACGCTGTACTTCCGGAACTGGCGGATGGCCGTCGCGGCCCTCGTCGCGCTGTTCCACGACCTCGTCATCACGGTCGGCGTGTACGCCGCGGTCGGCTGGGAGGTCACGCCGGCGACGGTGATCGGATTCCTGACGATCCTCGGCTACTCGATCTACGACACCGTCGTGGTGTTCGACAAGGTGCGCGAGAACACCGAGGGCGTGACCGACCAGACCCGCGCGACGTACGCCGAGCGGGCGAACCTCGCCGTCAACCAGACGCTCGTGCGGTCGATCAACACGTCCGTCGTGGCGCTGCTGCCGGTCGCCGCGATCCTGTTCATCGGTGCGTTCGTGCTCGGCGCGGGCACGCTGCGGGACATCGCGCTCGCCCTGTTCGTCGGCATGATCGTCGGCGCCTTCTCGTCGATCTTCCTGGCGACGCCGCTCGAGG
>DAMBCY010000130.1:0-5201 GCA_032056255.1 Cellulomonas sp.
GCGCGGCGTGCTCGACGAGGCGACCGGCAAGTGGGGCATCCGCGTGCACCGCGTGGAGCTGAAGAGCATCGACCCGCCGCAGTCCGTGCAGGGGGCGATGGAGCAGCAGATGCGCGCCGAGCGCGACCGGCGTGCGGCGATCCTCACGGCCGAGGGTGTCAAGCAGTCCCAGATCCTCACGGCCGAGGGCGAGAAGCAGGCCGCGATCCTGCGGGCCGAGGGTGCCGCGCAGTCGGCGATCCTCACGGCCGAGGGCGAGTCGCGGGCGATCCTGCAGGTGTTCGACGCGGTGCACCGCGGCGACGCCGACCCGAAGCTGCTGGCGTACCAGTACCTGCAGGCGCTGCCGAAGCTCGCCGCGACCCCGGCGAACAAGGTGTGGATCGTGCCGTCGGAGCTCACCGGGGCGCTCGGCCAGTTCACGCAGGGCTTCGCGGGGGCGTTCGGCGGGTCCGGGGCGCCCGAGGGTGCGGCACCGGCGCGGCCCGCGGGGGAGTCGCCGCTCAGCGCGTCCGACCTGCCGCCGGTCGCGCTGACCGACCCGAAGGAGGCGCTCGCCGAGGCGCGGCGCGAGTCCGAGGCCGCCACGGCCGACGCGACCAGCGCCGGCACCTTCAGCGGCCGGCCGTTCGACCCGGTCGCCGAGGCCGGTCAGCGCCCGCAGCCCGGCTCCGGCCGGTACGCGCAGCCGCCGACCTCCGGTGAGCAGCCGGTCGAGGGGACGGGCGAGGGGACGGTCCCGCCGCCCGCGCCGTGACGCGAGGGCGGTCGGCCGCCGAGCCGCCGCCCTCCTGGACGACCCGACGCCCGCCGCGCACTCCCGCGCGGCGGGCGTCGTGCTGCCCGCCCGCCGGAGACGTCCGTCGAGATGGCCCGTTCCCGGTGGAGAGGGCGCCCGGGAGGGCCGGTCTCGGCCCGGAGGTCCTCCCTCGGCGAAGGGGGGATTGGACGAGTGAGTGCTCACTCACTTATGCTCGACGGCGTGGAGGAGACCCGTCCCGGCCGTGCGCGGCCGATGAGCCGCGACGAGCGTCGTGCCGCGATCGCGGTGGCGACGATCCCGCTGCTCGAGGAGCACGGGTCCCGGGTCTCCACCCGGCAGATCGCCCTGGCCGCCGGAGTCGCGGAGGGCACGCTGTTCCGCGCGTTCGACGACAAGGTCGAGCTGCTGCACGCCGCGGCGGAGCGCGCGGTGGACCCGACCTCGGCCGTGGCCGAGATCGACGGCCTCCCGGACGCCGGCAGCCTGCCCGGCGAGCTGCGGCAGGTGGCGGACGTGGTCGCCGCGCGCGGCCGCCGGATCCGCCGGGTGATGCTCGCCGTGCACGGGATCATGGCCTCGGACGCGGGCCGGCGTGCCGCCGCCGTCCGGGGTGCCCGCGGCGCCGACGTGCTCGGGCACCCCGTGCCCGGCCACGCCCCGCGCGACCCGGACGCCCCCGAGGTGCCCGGCCCCGCGGGCCGGTCGCACCCGCTGCACCCGGGTCCGATCCACCCCGGCGCCGGGCGGGACGCGCGGTTCCGCGCGCTCACCGAGCTGCGCGGCGCCGTCGTGCGCCGCGTCGAGCCGTACGGCGACGAGCTGCGGATCGAGCCCGAGCGGCTCGCCCAGGTCCTGCTCGCCGCGATCATGGGGCAGGGGCCGCCCGCTCTCCCCGAGGACGCCGAGGTCCCGACCGCGGACCTCGTCGACGTCCTGCTGCACGGCGCCGCCCGCACCTGAGCCCGCGCGCGCCACGACCCCGACGCCCGTTCGCCGCGGACGCCGCACCGAGCCCGGCCGGCCCTGCCCGCCGTGGTCCGAGCCCCTCGAGTACCCCGACCCGTCCCACCGGGAGCCCCATGCTCATCCGCCTGCTCCGCGAGTACCTGCGGCCGTACCGGCCGCAGGTGGCCTCCGTGCTGCTGCTCCAGCTCGCGCAGACCATCGCCACCCTCTACCTGCCCAGCCTCAACGCCGACATCATCGACAAGGGCGTCGCCGTGGGCGACACCGGCTACATCCTGCGGATCGGCGCCCTCATGCTGGGCGTCAGCCTGCTGCAGGTCGTCTGCTCCGTCCTCGCCGTGTACTTCGGCGCGCAGGTCGCCATGTCCTTCGGGCGCGACCTGCGCGAGGGGCTGTTCACCCACGTGCAGGAGTTCTCGGCCCAGGAGGTCGGGCAGTTCGGCGCGCCGTCCCTCATCACCCGCACCACCAACGACGTGCAGCAGGTCCAGATGGTCGCGCTGCTCAGCTTCACGATCATGCTGATGGCGCCGATCATGCTGGTCGGCGGGGTGGTCCTGGCCCTCCAGGAGGACGTGGCGCTGTCCGGGCTGCTGCTCGTCGTCGTGCCGGTGCTCGGTGTCGTCGTCGGGCTGATCGTGTCGCGGATGGTCCCGTACTTCCGGGTCATGCAGCAGCGCATCGACGCGATCAACCGCGTGATGCGCGAGCAGATCACCGGCCTGCGGGTCATCCGGGCGTTCGTGCGCGAGCGCCGGGAGGCCGAGCGGTTCGGGACGGCGAACGACGCGCTGTTCGACACCTCGCTGCGGGTCGGGCGGCTGATGTCGCTGATGTTCCCCGCCGTCATGCTCATCATGAACGTGACGAGCGTCGGGGTGCTGTGGTTCGGCGCCCGGCGCATCGACGCCGGGGACATGCAGATCGGCGCGCTGACCGCGTTCCTGTCCTACATCATGTACATCCTC
Source organism: Cellulomonas sp. (assembly GCA_032056255.1). Lineage (GTDB taxonomy): Bacteria > Actinomycetota > Actinomycetes > Actinomycetales > Cellulomonadaceae > Cellulomonas. The sequence continues at coordinate 2,698 of DAMBCY010000130.1, forward strand.
ATGGCCGTGATGATGGCCTCGATGATGTTCGTGATGGTGCCGCGGGCCGTCGTCTCCTCGGAGCGCATCGCCGCGGTGCTGGACACCGAGACCTCGGTCGTCCCGCCGGTCGCGCCCGTCGCGCTGCCGCAGCCGCGCGGGCACCTCGAGCTCCGGGACGTCGAGTTCCGGTACCCGGGTGCCGAGCGCCCCGTGCTGCGCGGCGTGGACCTGGTGGCCGAGCCCGGGCAGACCACCGCGGTGATCGGCTCGACCGGCGCCGGCAAGACCACGCTGATCAACCTCGTGCCCCGGCTGTTCGACGCCACCGGCGGCGCCGTCCTGGTGGACGGCGTGGACGTGCGGGACCTGGCGCCCGGGACGCTGGGGAGCCTGATCGGCCTGGTGCCGCAGCGGCCCTACCTGTTCAGCGGGACCGTCGCCTCGAACCTCCGGTACGGCAACCCGGATGCGACGGACGCCGAGCTCTGGCACGCGCTCGAGGTCGCGCAGGGCAGGTCGTTCGTGGCGGAGATGCCCGGTGGGCTGGACGCCCCGATCGCCCAGGGCGGCACCAACGTGTCCGGCGGCCAGCGCCAGCGGCTCGCCATCGCGCGGGCGCTGGTCCGCACGCCGGCGATCTACCTGTTCGACGACTCGTTCTCCGCGCTCGACTTCGCCACGGACGCCGCGCTGCGCGCCGCGCTGGTGCCGGAGACCCGGCACGCGGCCGTGGTCGTGGTCGCCCAGCGGGTCGCCACGATCCGGGACGCCGACCGCATCGTGGTCCTCGACGAGGGGGCGGTGGTCGGCACCGGGACGCACGCGGAGCTGATGGCGACGTGCCGGACCTACCAGGAGATCGTGTTCTCCCAGATCAGCGCGGAGGAGGCGGCGTGAGCGCCGAGAACGAGGAGACGGCCACGCCGGCGGCGGCCGAGGCGCCCCGCCGGATGCCCCGTCGCGGTCCCGGGCCCGGCCCGATGGGCGGCATGGGCATGCCCGGCGAGAAGTCGATGGACTTCGCGGGTTCCGCCAGGCGGCTGCTCGGCGTGCTGCGCCCCGAGCGCTGGCGGCTCGGCGTCGTCGTGCTGCTCGGCGTCGCGTCCGTCGCGCTCGCCGTCACCGGGCCGAAGGTGCTCGGCAACGCCACGAACGTCATCTTCAACGGGATCATCGGCAAGCAGCTGCCCGCCGGCGCGACGAAGGAGCAGGCCGTCGAGGGGCTGCGCGCCCAGGGCCAGGACAAGCTCGCCGACATGCTCGGCGGCATGGACGTGGTCCCGGGGCAGGGCGTCGACTTCACCCGGCTGCGGGACCTGCTGCTCGCCGTCGTCGCGATCTACGTCGCCTCCGCGCTGTTCAGCTGGGTCCAGGGCCTCATCACGACGGGCGTCGTGCAGCGGACGGTGTTCGGCCTGCGCGAGCAGGTCGAGGCCAAGCTCGGGCGGCTGCCGCTGCGGTACTTCGACGGCCAGCCGCGCGGTGAGGTGCTCAGCCGGGTCACCAACGACATCGACAACGTCGCCCAGACCCTGCAGCAGACGATGTCCCAGCTCATCACCTCGGTCCTGACCGTGGTCGGCGTGCTCGGCATGATGTTCTGGATCTCGCCGCTGCTGGCCGTGGTCGCGCTGGTCACCGTCCCGCTGTCGTTCCTGGTCACGATGGCGATCGCCAAGCGGTCGCAGCCGCAGTTCGTCCAGCAGTGGAAGGTCACCGGCACGCTGAACGCGCACATCGAGGAGATGTACACCGGGCACGCGCTGGTGAAGGTGTTCGGCCGGCAGGAGCAGGCCGTCGCCGAGTTCCACGACCAGAACGCCGAGCTGTACCGGGCGTCGTTCAAGGCGCAGTTCATCTCCGGGATCATCCAGCCGGCGATGGGCTTCATCGCGAACCTCAACTACGTGCTGGTCGCGGTGATCGGCGGTCTGCGGGTGGCGTCGGGGACCATGACCCTCGGTGACGTGCAGGCGTTCATCCAGTACTCGCGGCAGTTCACGCAGCCGATCACCCAGATCGCCTCGATGATGAACCTGCTGCAGTCCGGCGTCGCGTCGGCCGAGCGGGTGTTCGAGCTGCTGGACGCCGCCGAGCAGGAGCCCGACCCGGCGCGGCCCGCGCGGCTGCCGGAGCGGGTGCGCGGTCGCGTCGTGTTCGAGGACGTGGCGTTCCGCTACGTGCCCGGGACGCCGCTGATCGACGACCTGTCGCTGGTCGCCGAGCCGGGCCGGACCGTCGCGATCGTCGGGCCCACCGGCGCGGGCAAGACCACGCTGGTCAACCTGCTCATGCGGTTCTACGAGATCGACGGCGGCCGGATCACCCTGGACGGCGTGGACACCCGCACGACCACCCGGGACGACCTGCGCTCGCAGGTCGGCATGGTGCTGCAGGACACCTGGCTGTTCGGCGGCACGATCCGGGAGAACATCGCGTACGGCGTCGAGGACGTGGTCGAGGACCGGCTCGTGGAGGCCGCGGTCGCCACGCACGTCGACCAGTTCGTGCGGGCGCTGCCC
>DAMBCY010000130.1:5211-9800 GCA_032056255.1 Cellulomonas sp.
GGGTACGACACCGTGGTCGACGACGAGGCCGCGAACCTCTCGGCGGGGGAGAAGCAGCTGCTCACCATCGCGCGGGCGTTCCTGGCCGACCCGGCGATCCTCGTGCTGGACGAGGCGACGTCGTCGGTCGACACCCGCACCGAGGTGCTGGTGCAGCAGGCGATGAACGCGCTGCGGACCGGGCGGACGTCGTTCGTCATCGCGCACCGGCTGTCGACCATCCGCGACGCCGACGTGATCCTCGTGATGGAGCACGGCGCGATCGTCGAGCAGGGGTCGCACGACGAGCTGCTGGCCGCCGGCGGGGCGTACGCCCGGCTGTACGCCAGCCAGTTCGCCGCGGCTGTCGCCCTGGAGGACTAGGGGCGGGACCGCGCCGACGACGGGGCCGCAGCCGGCAGGCGGCGGCCCCGTCGTCGGCGGCGCACCCGCTAGGGTGAGGGCCGTCCGGGTGAGGAGCGGTCCGCCCGAGGACCGCCGCCGCGGCGACCGCGGCAGCCGACGCCTCCGCCCGGACACCCGTCGCCCGGGTGCAGGTCGGCGCCCCGACCCCGGGAGACCCCGTGAGACTCGTCGTCGAGGACGACGCCACCGCCGTGCCCCGCACCACCGCCGCCGTGCTGCTGGGCACGATGCTGACCGACCGCCGGGTCAACCTGTCGGTCACCGCCGGCGCGACCCCCCTCCCGACCTACTCGCTGCTCACGCCGCTGCTGGCCGCGCGCCCGGCGCTGTTCGCGGACGTGCACTACGACACCTTCGACGAGGTGCCGCTGCCCGGGCGCGACCGGGGCCTGACGTTCGCCGCGCTCGACGAGGCGTACTTCGGGCCGGCCGCCGTCCCCGCGGGCAACGTGCACGCGCTCACGCCGGAGAACGTGGACGAGACCCGCGCGGACTGCGCGCGCACGGCGGCCTCGACCTCATGCTCCTGGGCCTCGGGGCGGACACCCACTTCTGCGCGAACATGCCCGGCGTGACCCGGTTCGACGCGGACCTCTACTCCTACGACGTCCCCACCGACCAGCCGTGGTCGCACCTGCTCGCCGACCTCGACCCCGCGCCGACCCGCGTCGTCACGATGGGGGCACCGATGGTGCTGCGGGCGCGGCGGGTCGTCCTCGTCGTGACGGGCGCCGCGAAGGCCGAGGCGCTGGCCGAGGTGCTCACGGGGGAGATCCGGCCCGGACGCCCCGGGACGATCCTGCGCACCCACCCGGACCTGCTCGTGGTGGCCGACCGGGAGGCCGCGGCCCTGCTGCCCGAGCCCCGGGCGGGCGGGTAGCGGGGCGCGCTGCTCCGGACGGGTGCCGGGGCCCGGGTACGGCACCGCGCTCCCACTAGGGTCGGGGCGTGACGACCACTCCCGCGGGGATGCTGCCACGGCTCCACCGCGACCGGTTCACCTTCACCCTCTACGGCTCGTTCGTCGTGTGGGGCTGGTTCCTGTACGCCTTCAGCCCGAGCGTGCCGCTGCTCGCTGCCGAGCTCGGGATCACGAACGCCCAGGCCGGGCTGCACGGCACCGCCATGGCCGTGGGGGCCGTCGTCGCCGCGGCGCTGACCCCGCGCATGGTGCGGGGGCTCGGACGGCGCACCGTGGTCGTCACCGCGTGCGTGGTCGTCGCCGCCGGGGTCGCCCTGCTCACGACCGGGTGGGCGCTGCCGGTGACGCTGGGCGCCGTCGTCGTGACCGCCGTCGGCGGCAACATGCTGATCGGCGGGTCGCTCGCCACGCTGGCCGACCACCACGGCCCGGCCTCCTCGGCCGCCCTCACCGAGGCGAACGCCTGGGGCTCCGGCATCGGGCTGGTCGGGCCGCTCGCCGTCGGGGCGGCCGTGGCCGTCGGCTGGGGCTGGCGACCCGCGGTCGCGGTCACCGCGCTGCTGGGGGTGCTCGTCGCCGTGCTGCTGCACCGGCTGCCCGCCGACGGGGCGCTCGGGAAGGGGCTGGCGGCGGTGCACGCGCGCGCCGGGGCGCCGGTCGTGCGGCCCGCGGCCCGCACGTCGCGCTGGTTCCTCGTCACCGTCGTGACCGCCGTCGCCGTCGAGAACGCCACGACCTACTGGGCCGCCGACCTCGTGCGGGAGCGCACCGGCGCCGGCGCGGGCGTCGCGACCGCCACCACCGCGGGTCTCGTCGCCGGGATGACGCTCGCGCGGTTCGTCATCGGACCGCTGTCGCTGCGCATCGCGCCCGCCCGGCTGCTCGCCGGGGCCTACGGGCTCGCGGTCCTCGGCTGGGCCGTGCTGTGGACCGCCACGTCCACGCCCGTCGCGCTCGCCGGGCTGTTCGTCGCCGGGCTCGGCTACGGCGCGCACTACCCGCTCGGCATCGCGCTGCTGCTCGGCGCGTCCGGGGGCGCGACCGACGCGGCGCAGGCCCGCGCCACGGTCGCGGGCGGGCTGGCCGTCGGGGTCGCGCCGTTCGTGCTCGGCGCGCTGGCCGACGCGGCGGGGACGCACACGGCGTTCCTGGTCGTGCCGGTGGTCGCGGTGGCGGGCGGGGTCGCCGCGCTCGCGGGCGCGCGCGCCTGGCGGGCGGAGCGCCCGCCGCTGCCCGCGGACTGAGCCGCGCGCGGGTCCGCCGGGCCGGCGCCGGTCCGGCACCGGTCCGGCACCGGCCCGCGGGGACGTGACGGGCGACGGCGCCGCGGGTTCCTCAGCGGTGCAGGTGCTGCCCGTCGAGCGCGACCTGCTCCGGTTCTCCCGGCTGCGCCTCCGGCGCCGCGGCGAGGCGGTCGACCGCCGTGGCCAGGTCGACGGCCCGGCCCGCGTGCTCCAGGGCGCCGAGCGCCCCGCCGCCGAGCCGGGCCGCGAGCAGGGTGCGGGCCGTGGTGAGCGCGTCGGCCTCGACGCCGGAGGTCGGCGGCAGGTCCCGGGCGGTGACCGCACCGAGCAGGCGGGCGGCGTCCTCGGCCCGGTCGAGCCGGACCAGCAGCGGCACGGCGTTGCGCAGGGCGGTGACCAGGTGGGTGCGGTCGCCGGTCGGGGCCCAGGCGCGCGCGAGGTCGAGCAGCTCGTCCAGGGCCCCCGCGGGGTCGGGGCGCCGGGCGACGGCGGCGACGGTCGCGGAGCGGGCGGTGCCGGACAGGGCGCGGTTCCCGGCGAGGTCGGCCAGCGCGCGGGCCTCGCCCAGCGCCGCGAGCGCGCCGTCCGGGTCGGACCGGGCGAGCACCTCGCCGGTGGCGAACGCGAGCCGGCCGCGGTCGGACGGCGCGGACTGCGTGGCGTGCCGCAGGGTGGCGAGCGCGGCGCGGGCGGTGGTGGGGCGGTCCCGGTAGGCGGCGACGAGCGCCGGGTAGGTGAGGCCGACGACGCGGTAGTGCGGGTCGGCGGCGTGCTGGGCCTCGGCGGCGATCCGGGCGCCGAGCGCGACGGCCTCGTCCGTGCGGCCCTCGGACAGCGCGAGGTCGGCGAGCACCTCGAGCGCGTGCAGCCGGTCGGCGGCGTCCCCGGCCGCGGCGAGCGCGGCGGCCGCCCGTCGTCCCGCGGCCGCCCGGCGCCTCTGCACCAGGGCGCGGGCCGCGAGCGCCGCGAGCACGGCGGGGGCGTCCTCGCGCCCCGGCACGGGCCAGGCCAGCACGTCGGTGCGCAGGGTGTCGACGGCGTGCCGGTGCAGGGCGCGGGTCAGCCGTACGGCGAGGTCGGGCTCGTGGGTCGCGGCCCACGCGTGCGCCAGGCGCAGGTCGGGCAGGAGTCCCGACAGCCGGGCGCGGGCCTCGGGCTCGGCGGGGCCCCGCAGCGCCCGGTCGGCGTCCCGCGCGAGGTCGAGCAGCACGGCGGCGTGCCGGGCGCGGACGGACTCGGCGGGCGGTCCGACGACGGCGCGCACGGTCTGCAGCATCCGGTAGCGGGTGCGCCCGTCGAGGTCGTCGCGGACCAGCAGGGCGGCGGCGGCGAGCTGCTCGGCGGTGGCGACCGGGACGTCCAGCACCCGGGCGGCGAGGTCGGGCGGGCACGCGGTGGCCAGGACGGGCCAGCCGTCCAGCGCGCGGCGGGCGTCGGCGGGCAGCAGCTCGCGGGACCAGGCGACCAGCGCCGCGATCGACCGGTGCCGGGGCGGCGCGTCGCGCTGCGGGGCGACGAGCGCGTCCAGCCGGGTGTCGAGCAGGTCGGCGACGTCCGCGGGGGTCAGGGTGGCGGTGCGGGCCGCCGCCATCTCGACGGCCAGCGGCAGCCCGTCGAGGCGTCGCACGATCCGGGTGACGGGGTCGCCGGCAGGCGGGGGCTCGCGGCCGGCGGCCGCGCGCGACCGTGCGCGGAACAGGCGCGCGGCGGGGGACTCCGGCCCGGACGTCGCGAGGGGCTCGACGGGCCGCACCTGCTCGCCCGGGACGCCGAGCGGGGTGCGGCTGGTGGCCAGGACCCGCAGCGGCCCCGGGGCGGACAGCAGCAGGCCGACGCACTCCGCGACGGCACCGGCCACGTGCTCGCAGTTGTCCAGGACGAGCAGCACGTCGTGCTCGGCGCCGCCGGTCAGCGTCCGGGCCGGCGGGTCCTCGGGGTCGGGGTCGAGCGCCTCCGCGACGGCGGCCGGCACCGCGGCGGGGTCGCGGACGGCGCCGAGCTCGACGAACCGCGCCGCG
>DAMBCY010000131.1:0-8263 GCA_032056255.1 Cellulomonas sp.
GGCGGGCGGCAGGGGTGCCGGCGCGTGCGGCCCCGGCGGCGACCGGACCGGCCGCGGACGAGGTGGTGGCGCTCATGCGTCCTCCTTGAGCAGGTTGCGGACGTACGGCCAGCTGAGCAGCACGGTCAGCGCGAGGACGAAGATCGACACCGCCGCGGCGCCCGCGAAGTCCTGCCGGCCGATGCCGAGCTCGAAGATGAAGTTGCCCAGCAGGTTCGTCTCGCTGACGGGTGCGCCGCTGTCCTGCAGCAGCCGGATCTGCGCGAACACCCGCAGGTCCCAGATGATCTGCAGCAGCAGCACGATCGACAGCACGGGCCGGACCAGCGGCATCGTGATGCGCCAGAAGATCTGCGCGGGGCCGGCCCCGTCGATGCGGGCGGCCTCCAGCACCTCGTCGGACACCTGGGTCAGGGCGGCGTAGACGGACAGCGCCACGAACGGCACCGACATCCACACGATGATGAGGGTGGCGACGAAGAAGAACGACAGCGGCTGCGCCAGCCACGAGTGCTGGTCGAACGAGTCGAGCCCGACCTGGACCAGCAGCCAGTTGATGACGCCGGTGCGCCAGTCGAACAGCCACTTCCAGACGGTGACGGCGGCGACCATCGGCATGGCCCAGGCGAGCAGCAGGGCGACCTGCAGGATCACGCGGACGACCGGGTGCACGGCCTTCATCAGCAGGGCGAACAGGATGCCGATGCCGACGGTGACGAAGGCGTTGACCAGGCAGAACGCGATCGACCGGAGCACCACGGCCCACAGGCCGTCGTCGGTGAAGATGCGCGCGTAGTTGTCGAGCCCGACGAAGGTGGGCGGCTGGCCGAACTGCTGGGCCAGGCCGTACTCCTGCAGGGACGTGACGATCTGCCAGTACAGCGGGTAGCCCATCCCGACGAGCAGGACGACGACGGCCGGCACGAGCAGGGCGTACGGGGTGAGCTGGGGGCGGCGGCGCCGGGGGGCGGGGCCGGCCACCGGCGACGGGGCTGCGGGCGCGGGGCGCGCCTCGGTGGTGGGCATGGGACCTCTCCTGACGGGCGACGAGCCGGACGTCTCCCGGCCGCGGGGCTGTGCGCCCCGCGGCCGGGACGAGGTCACTGGCCGTTCAGCATCGGCGTGATCTGCTCGTCGTACTGCGCGGCGAGCTCGGTCACGTCACCGCCCTCGGCGATCTTCTGGAACAGCTCCTCGTAGACGAACGCGGCCTCGACGGCGGCCCAGCCCGGCGCGGCCGGGGTGAGCTTGGACGCCGCGGCGGTCTCGATCATCGTGGTGGCGAACTCGTCGTCGCCGAGCGAGCTGACGTACTGCGAGTTGGCCGGGCCGAGCCCGTTCTCGCCGAGCATCTGCTGGTACTCGGGCGAGAAGATGATCCGCATCAGGTTCTCGGCGAGCTCCGGGTGCTGCGACTTCGCGGAGACCGCGATGTTGGAGCCGCCCGCGAACACCGGCGCGAGGCCGCCGTCCGCGCCCGGCAGCGCGAAGATGCCGAACTTGTCCGTGTCGGCCATGCCGTCGCGGACCTCGTCGCCGGCGTCGTTGGTCGTGAGGTCACCGATGGACCAGCGCGCCCAGCCCGGGGCCATGATCGTCGCGGCGGCCGGCGCGGCGCCGTCCGTCCCGTCGTTCAGGAAGTCCCAGTACGCCACGTCACGCTCGGTGGCCGGCACGTTGGACGAGCCCTCGTACACGGCCTGCCACTGCTCGAGGCCCTCGACGGTCTTCGGGTCGGACAGCGTGGACGTCCAGGTGCCGCCGTCCTCGGTGGCGAGCTCGCCGCCGTTCGCGAAGACCCAGGAGATGCCGTTGCGCCAGTCCTGGCCGCCGATCGCGAAGCCCGACTGGGTGTCGGTCTTCAGCTTGATGACGTCGTCGGAGAACTCGGACAGCGTCGTCGGGGGCTCGAGGCCCGCCGCCGTCCAGATGTCCTTGCGGTAGAACATGTAGCGCGAGCCGAAGTAGTACGGCAGCGCGTAGTTCTTGCCGTCCGCCGTGCCGACGTCCACGAAGGACTGCAGCAGGTCGCTGCCGCCGAGCTCCTCGTACAGCGGGGTCAGGTCACGGAACGCGCCGATCGTGGTGAAGGTCGGCGACTGGGTGTTGCCGATCTCCACGACGTCGGGGGTGTTCGCCGCGTCGGGGAGCGCGGTCGTGAGCTTGGTGACGAGGTCGCCCCACTCCTGCTCCTCGATCGTGAGCGTCGAGCCGGGGTTCTCCGACTCGAACGTCGTCTTGAGGTACTCCCGGAGCGCGTAGGGCGTGTCCGCGCCGGCGAGCCAGAGGGTGATGTCGGCGGCCTCGGGCGTGCCGTCCGAGGTGGCCGACGGGGTGTCGTCGCCCGACGAGCAGGCGGTCAGCGCGAGCGCCGCCGCCACACCGACGGCTGCCATCCGTACGATCTTCACGTTGGTGTTCCTCCCTGATACGAGACGAGGCCCGTGCGGGCGTCGCCGGGGTGGTGATACCGGCACTGCAAGCGGTCGGCTCGGGGTCGTCACGTGACCCCGAGCTGACCGGACAGCACGAGGGCCGCTGCGCCGGAGAGCGCTCCGTCCTCGTCCAACGAACCCATCCGCAGCACGAGGTCCTGCCCCAGGAGGGGCAGGGTCCGGGCCCGGACGGTGGCGAGCGCCTCGACCTTGAGGGGCCCGTCGAGCAGCTCCGGCGGACCGGAGAGCAGGACCTCGGCGAGGTTGAGCGCACTGACGACGGGTGCCAGGGCGATGCCCAGCTTCCGTCCGACCGACGCGAGCTCCGCGTCGGACTCCTCGGTGGTGCGGCCGGCGGTGGCGCGGCGCAGGGCGGGCAGCGAGAGCAGGGTCTCGAGGCAGCCGGCGCGCCCGCACGCGCACGACCGGGGCAGGGGGTCGCCGGCGCGGACGTCGCGGTCGTCGACGACCGTGACGTGGCCGATCTCACCGGCGGCGTGCGCGCGGCCGTGCACGAGCGCGCCGTCCAGCACGATGCCGGCGCCGACGCCCTGGCCGATGGTGATGACCATGAGGCCCGACCCGGCCGCGCCGCCGTAGGTGTACTCCCCCAGCGCGTGGATGTTCGCGTCGTTCGCGACCTGCACGGGGACCCGGAGCGCCTCGGTCAGCCGGTCGGCCAGCGGCAGGTCGTACCAGCCGCGGTTCGGGGCGGCGACGACGACGCCCGCGGAGTCGATGACGCCGGGCGACCCGATGCCGACGCCGACGACGGGCCGGTCCGCGGCGGCGAGCAGCTCCCGGCACAGGTCCTCGAGCACGGCGACCGCGTCCTCGCCGGTGCGGCCGTCGAGCGAGACGGTGCGCCGCGCGACGACGGCCCCGGTGAGGGTCATGACCGCACCGCGCAGGCTCGCGTCGTCCGCGAGGTCGACCGCGACGACCTGGAACTCCTCGGTCCGCATCCCGACCAGGGTGGCCGGCTTGCCGACGCGGCCCTCGGGCCGGACGCCGAGCTCGGTGACCAGGCCCTCGGAGATGAGCACGGACACGAGGTCGGACACGGTCACGCGGGTGAGGCCGGTGCTGCGGGCCAGGTCGGCGCGCGAGGACGGGCCCTGGTGGAACAGGTGCTGCAGGACGAGCGACCGGTTGTGGGCACGGGCGTGCTCGGGGAGCACCTTCGCCGTGGGTCGCAACGTCCGGCCCACACCCCGGAGGGCGCTGCCCTCGGCGGGCGTCGACCGCGTCGTCTCCGTCGCCTGCATGTTTGTTAGTAGACCTTCCTTACTAATCGCCGTCAAGCCGTTCCTGTGACCGTGACCACATCGTGACCAGGGCTTCATCGCGCCGACACACACCGACGTGCCCCGCCCCCGTGCGGCGCACGCTCGTCGAGCACGTCACCCCCTCGCGGGGCCGCGCCCGCACCGGGGCGTGACGCCGGGGCGCGCGACAGGTGGACCTGTCCGGCGTCCCGCAGCGCGAGAGCCTGTGCGCGATCGAGCTCCTGGGCACCCGCGTGGCGCCGCTGGTCCGCGCGGCCCTGGGCGGCTGACGCCCTCGCCCGACCGCGTCAGCGGGCCCGCACCCAGCCCAGTGCTCCCGGGTGGCGGACCGAGGCCGTCGCGCGGCGGGTCCCCTCGAGGAGGGCCTCGCCGACGCGCCCGCCGCGGGCCAGGTGCGCGGCGACCGCGCCGTGCAGGACGTCGCCGGCGCCGAGGGTGTCCACGACCTCGGCCGGCGGGACCTCCGCGACCGGCACCTCCCGGACCGGCCCGCCGCGTTCGGCGTACCGCAGCGGCCCGCCGCCCGCCGACCGGGCCACGGAGGAGACCGGCCACCGGGCGAGGACGGCGTCGAGCAGCGCCCCGGGGTCCGCGCCGCCGGGGAGCCGGAAGTCCGCGGAGAGCACGGCGTGGTCCACGTGCGCGAGCAGGCCGTCGAGGCCGGGCTTCCACGAGCCGCCGTCCAGCGCCACCGGCACCCCGCGCGCCCGGGCTGCCGCGGCGACCGGCACGGCGGCGCCGAGGTGGTGGCCGTCGGCGAGCAGCGCGGTCGCCCCGTCGAGCACGCCCGCCGCGAGCGCCCGCGCCGCGCCCTCGCCGAGGTCCGGCGTCCCGGTGCCGTTGACCGACACCACCGCCCGCTCCCCCGTGGCGCGGGTGACCAGCACCGTCGACACCGGCGGGGTCGCACCCGCGCCGGCCGCGAGGTCGACCACCTCCACGCCCGCTGCGCCCAGTCCCGCGCGCACCAGGTCCGCGACCGGCCCGGACCCGATCGCGGTCACGAGCCGGGTGGGCACCCCCAGGGCGACGGCGGTCGCGGCGGCGTTCGCGGCCGGACCGCCGAACCGCACGTCGAGCGAGTCGGCGACCACCTTCTCGTTCGCACCGGGGACGTCGCGGACCACCTGGACGACGTCGAGCGTGACGAGTCCGCAGCACACGAGCATCGGGGGCACCCCGCCATCCTCCCCCACCCGCGGTCGCCGGGGTCGACGGGTCCGGACGCCGCGGACGGGGCGGACGTCCCGCGCCCGGTGGGGTGCGGCGGAAGTACCGTGGTCCCCGTTGATCCGTATTCCGAGAGGGACTCCTGTGCCTGCACCCGTCGACGCCACCACCACCGGCGCCTGGACCGCCCTGACCGCGCACCGTGACGCGCTGACCCCCGACCTGAGGGCCTGGTTCGCCGCCGACGCCGGGCGTGCCGACCGTCTCACCCGGCAGCTCGCCGACCTGACGGTCGACCTGTCGAAGAACCTCGTCACCGACGAGACCCTGGAGCTGCTGACCCGGCTCGCGGACGAGGTCGACCTGGGCACCCGTCTGGCCGCGATGTTCGCCGGCGAGCACATCAACTTCACCGAGTACCGCGCCGTGCTGCACACCGCGCTGCGTCGGCCCGCGGACGCCGAGCCGCCGCTGGTCGTGGACGGCCAGGACGTGGATGCCGACGTGCAGGAGGTGCTCGCGAAGGTCGCCGCGTTCGCGGACGAGGTGCGCTCCGGCGCGTGTACCGGCGTCACCGGCAAGGCGGTGGAGACCGTCGTGAACATCGGCATCGGCGGCTCGGACCTCGGCCCGGTCATGGCGTACGAGGCGCTGAAGCCGTACGTGCAGGACGGCCTCGAGGTGCGGTTCGTGTCGAACATCGACCCGGCCGACATCGCGGAGAAGACGAAGGACCTCGACCCGGCGACCACGCTGTTCATCGTCGCGTCCAAGACGTTCGGCACGCTGGAGACCCTGACCAACGCGCGGCTGGCCCGCGACTGGCTGTGGCGCGGGCTGGTGGCCGCGGGTGCCATCCAGGACACCGACGAGGCGCGCACCGGTGCGGTCGCGAAGCACTTCGTCGCCGTGTCGACCGCGCTGGACAAGGTCGCCGCCTTCGGCATCGACCCGCAGAACGCCTTCGGGTTCTGGGACTGGGTCGGCGGCCGCTACTCGATGGACTCGGCCATCGGCACGTCGCTGGCCATCGCGATCGGCCCGGACGCGTTCGGCGAGCTGCTCGAGGGCTTCCACGCCGTCGACGAGCACGTGCGCACCACCCCGTTCGCCGAGAACGTCCCGGTGCTGATGGGCCTGCTCAACGTCTGGTACGTGAACTTCCTGGACGCGCACACCCACGCGGTGCTGCCCTACGCGCAGTACCTGCACCGGTTCCCGGCGTACCTGCAGCAGCTGACCATGGAGTCGAACGGCAAGTCGGTCCGCTGGGACGGCACCCCGGTCACGACCCAGACCGGCGAGGTGTTCTGGGGCGAGCCCGGCACGAACGGCCAGCACGCGTTCTACCAGCTGATCCACCAGGGCACCCGGCTGATCCCGGCGGACTTCATCGCGGTCGCGAACCCCGCGCACCCGCTGGAGGACGGCGAGACCGACGTGCACGGCCTGTTCCTGGCGAACTACTTCGCGCAGACCAAGGCGCTGGCGTTCGGCAAGACCGCCGACGAGGTGCGCGCCGAGGGCACGGCGGAGGAGATCGTCCCGGCGCGGGTGTTCTCCGGCAACCGCCCGACGACGTCGATCCTCGCCCCGGCGCTGACCCCGTCGGTGCTGGGCCAGCTCATCGCGCTGTACGAGCACATCACGTTCGTCCAGGGCGTCGTCTGGGGCATCGACTCGTTCGACCAGTGGGGCGTGGAGCTCGGCAAGAAGCTCGCGACGGAGATCGCCCCGGCGGTCCAGGGCGACGCGGCGGTGCTCGACGCGCAGGACCCGTCGACCCGCTCGCTGATCGCGAGGTACCTGGAGCTGCGCGGCTGACCGGAGCCGCCCCGCACGACGGAGGGCCCGCACGACGCGTCGTCGTGCGGGCCCTCGCGCGTCCGGACCCCGTTGTCCGGAGCCGCCCGGACCGGCCCCCCGGCCGGCACCGGGAGCCCTACTCCCCGAACCACTCCCGCACCCGCTCGACGACCGCCCGGTCGAACGTGTCGTCGTCGTGGTGCGCCATGAGCCACTGCACGAACGACCCGCCGGCGGCCGCGTCCAGCTCCCGCCGGCACGCGGCGGTGCCCGTGACCGCGCGCTGCAGCAGCTGCACGGCCTCGTCGGGGGTGCGGTAGAAGAACGGGTAGTCCGCCGGCAGCAGCGCGCGCGCCCACGGCAGGTCCGGGAACACCCCGACCGCCCCCGCCGCGAGCGCCTCGACGTACTCCAGGCCGTACGACTCCTCCGTCGCGGTGGCCAGGAACGCCGTCGTGCGGGACAGCGCCTCCCAGTACGAGTCGCGGCTGGCGGTCAGCGGGCCGACCCAGCACCAGTCGCGCTCGGACATCCGCATGGCGGTCTCGGACACCAGGTGCGACTCGTGCAGCCGGGCCTCGACGCGGATGGCGGTGCTGCGGTGCACCCGGTCGACGACCTCGAGGAACAGCCGCGGCTGCTTGCGCTCGGAGACGTAGATCGCCGGGTACAGCACGACCGGGACGTCGGGCTCGCGCCGGTGCCGGATGTGCTCGACGCGGAACCCGAGGTTCACCCAGGCGATCCGCGCGCGCTCCCCCACCGACGGGACGGTGCTGCGGGCGACGAGCTCGCGGATCTCCGAGGCGGTGCGTGCGGAGTTCGCGAACGTCGGGAACAGCGCGCAGGACAGCGCCAGGGCGGCACGCTCGACCTCGTGCGGGTAGCGGGTGGCGTCCCACCACACGAAGTTCATCACCTGCGGCTTGTCGCACCCGCCGGCGCGCAGCGTCTGCCAGACCTGCACGGAGTCGAGCACGTCCATGGTGATGACCACGGTGCCCGCGCCGTCGACGAACTCCAGCGGGAGCATGTCGAACCCGTCGCACCGCCGGGGCCCGGGCCCGACGAGCACCGACCCGGGGAAGACCCGCAGCAGCCGCCGGACGAGCGTGGCCGCCGCGTCGTGCCCGACGACCCGGCCGTCGGCGTCGACCAGGGTCGCGTCGTGCTTGACCGCGACACGCACGGCGGCTCACCGCCCCTCGGTGTCGACCAGCGTGCCGGCGCCGTCGGCGAGGAGCGCCGCCTCGCCTCCGGACTGCCGCGGCAGCCCGGGGACGGCCCGGCCGGAGACCACCGGGAGGCGGCCGCCGTCCGCCGCGTCGTCCGCGGGGGTGCCGGGCCCGGCGGACTCGTCGTCGCCGGCGGGGGTGCCGCCGATCCGCATCCCGTAGAACGACCGGTGCACGAAGTAGGCCGACACCAGGAAGAAGACCGCCGCGAGGACGTGCACCAGGGTGCCGCGGCCCTCGTCGGTGAGGCTCACCGCGAGCTCGACGGCCAGCAGGCCGAACAGCGTCGTGAACTTGATGACGGGGTTCAGCGCGACGGAGGAGGTGT
>DAMBCY010000131.1:8273-8626 GCA_032056255.1 Cellulomonas sp.
CCTTGTACGGGTCGCCGACGGTGTCGCCGACGATCGCGGCGTCGTGCAGGGCGGTGCCCTTGGCGTGCAGGTCGACCTCGACGATCTTCTTCGCGTTGTCCCAGGCACCTCCGGCGTTCGCCATGAAGATCGCCTGGTAGAGGCCGAAGATCGCGATGGAGATCAGGTAGCCGATGAAGAAGAACGGCTCGACGAACGCGAACGCCAGGGTGGCGAAGAAGATCGCGAGGAACATCGTCAGCATGCCCTTCTGGGCGTACTGGGTGCAGATCTCGACGACGCGGCGGGAGTCGGCCTCGCTGGCCCGGGTGCTGCCGTCGAGCTTGATGTTCCCCTTGATGAACTCGACGGCC
>DAMBCY010000131.1:8636-9759 GCA_032056255.1 Cellulomonas sp.
AGGCGCCTGTGGTTACCGCCTGGATGGACGCGCCGGTGAACCAGAAGATGACGGCGCCGCCGGTGATCAGGCCGAGCAGGAACGGCGGGTGCAGCAGGGACAGGTTCTCCAGCCCCGTCGTGAGGCCCTCGGTGAGGCCGACGATGATCGAGAAGATCATCGTGGTGGCGCCCACGACCGCCGTGCCGATGAGCACCGGCTTCGCGGTGGCCTTGAAGGTGTTGCCCGCGCCGTCGTTCTCCTCCAGCATCCGCTTGGCGCGGTCCCACTGCGGCAGGAAGCCGTGCTCGGCGTCGATCTGCTCGGCCGCGCCGGGCAGCTCCTCGACGAGGGACAGCTCGTAGACGCTCTGCGCGTTGTCGGTGACCGGGCCGTAGGAGTCGACGGCGATGGTCACCGGGCCCATGCCGAGGAACCCGAAGGCGACGAGCCCGAACGCGAACACCGCGGGCGCGGCCATCAGCTGGTCGAGCCCCTGCTCGCTGATGAGGAACGCGCCGCCCATGAGGCCGACGACGGTCATGCCGAGCCAGTACGCGGAGAAGTTGCCCGCGACCAGGCCCGACAGGATGTTCAGCGACGGCCCGCCCTCGCGGGAGGAGGTGACGACCTCGCGCACGTGCCGGCTGTTCGTCGAGGTGAACACCTTGACCAGCTCGGGGATCAGCGCCCCGGCCAGGGTGCCGCAGGAGATGATCGTGGCGACCTTCCACCACAGCCCGGCGCCCGCGCCGTCCATGTGGCCCAGGACGGCCCACGTGGTCAGGTAGGTGAAGACGATGGAGACGGCCGACGTCACCCAGACCAGCGAGGTCAGCGGCTTCTCGAAGTCCATCCGGTCGGCCGTGGCGTACGTCCGGCCGGTCCAGGCGTCGTTGGCCAGGTAGGACACCGCCGAGGCGATCACCATGACGGCGCGGACCACGAACAGCCAGACGAGCAGCGTCGCCTGCACGGCGGGCTCGTCGACGGCCAGCAGCACGAACGTCACGAGCGCGACGCCGGTCACGCCGTAGGTCTCGAAGCCGTCCGCGGAGGGGCCGACCGAGTCGCCGGCGTTGTCCCCGGTGCAGTCGGCGATCACCCACGGGTTGCGGGCGTCGTCCTACTTGATCTTGGACGT
>DAMBCY010000132.1:0-9732 GCA_032056255.1 Cellulomonas sp.
CCCCCGGCGGCGCGTTCCTGCAGGGTGCCGCACCCGAGCGCGCCCCCGCGCGCCCGCCCGTCGCGCCCGCCCGTCCCGCACCCCCTGGTGGACGACCACCCGACCCCCGAGGGAGACCTGTGTCCTCGCACCCCGCCGCCGGCCCGCACGCCGGGACCGCCACCGCCCCGGCACCCGGCTCCGCCCCGGCACCCGGCTCCGCCCCGGCACCCGGCTCCGCTCCGGCACCCGGCTCCGCCCTGCCCGCCGGGTCGCCGAGCGGCGGCCCGGCGACCGGCCACGCCGTCGTCCCGCCCGCGCCCGAGCGCCTCGACCCGCGCGACCGCACCGTCATCGGCCTGCTGCTCGTCGCGGGCTTCGTGGTCATCCTCAACGAGACCGCGATGGGCGTCGCCCTGCCGGTGCTCATGACCGAGCTCGGCGTCACGGCGGCGACCGGCCAGTGGCTGACCACCGGGTTCATGCTGACGATGGCCGTCGTCATCCCCGCGACCGGCTGGGTGATGGACCGGTTCCGCACCCGGCAGGTGTTCGTCGCGGCGATGTCGCTGTTCAGCGCCGGCACGCTGGTCGCGGCCCTGGCGCCGGGCTTCGGCGTGCTGCTGCTCGGCCGGGTCGTGCAGGCCAGCGGCACCGCGGTGATGATCCCGCTGCTGATGACGACGGTGCTGACCCTGGTCCCGCCGAGCATCCGCGGGCGCACCATGGGCACCATCTCGATCGTGATCTCGGTGGCGCCCGCGGTCGGCCCGACGCTGTCCGGGGTGGTGCTGTCGCAGCTGAGCTGGCGGTGGATCTTCGGCGTGGTGCTGCCGATCGCGGTCGCCGCGCTCCTGCTGGGCGTCTGGAAGGTCCGGGACGTGACCACGCCCCGCGACGCGCGCCTCGACGTGCTGTCCCTGGCCCTGTCGGCCGTCGGCTTCGGCGCGCTGATCTACGGGCTGTCCAGCATCGGCGAGGCCGCGGGCGGGCACGCGCCGGTCGCGCCGTGGATCCCGGTCACCGTGGGGGTGGTGGCGCTGCTGGTGTTCGGCCGGCGGCAGGTGCGGCTGATCCGCGGTCCCGGCGCGCTGCTGGACCTGCGGGTGTTCGCGGACCGGTCGTACACGGTGTCGACCCCGGTGCTGGTGATCAGCTTCATGGCGATGTTCGGCGCGCTGATCGTGCTGCCGATCTTCCTGCAGGACGTGCTGCGGCTGGGCACCCTCCGGACCGGCCTGCTCCTGCTGCCCGGCGGCGTGGTGATGGGGGCGCTGGCCCCGCTGGTCGGGCGGCTGTTCGACCGGGTCGGACCGCGTCCGCTGGTGATCCCGGGCGCGGTCGCGATGAGCGCGGCGCTCTGGCTGCTGTCGACCCTGCACCCCGGGGCGTCCGCGGCGTCGGTGGTGGCGGTGCACGTGCTGCTGAGCGTCGGCCTGGCGTTCATGTTCACGCCGCTGTTCACCTCGGCCCTCGGGTCGCTGCCGCGCGAGCTCTACGGGCACGGCAGCGCCATCGTCAACACGGTGCAGCAGCTCGCGGGGGCGGCCGGCACGGCGCTGTTCATCACGGTGCTGTCCACGACCACCGCGGCGCGGCTGGACGCGGGTGCCGATCTGCTGACGGCGACCGCGGACGGCGTGCAGCGCGCGTTCCTGTGGGGCGGCGCGGTGTCCGTGGTCGCGGTCGGCGCGTCGCTGCTGGTGCGGCGCCCGGCGCCGGACGCCGCGGCGGGGCGGCACCCGGCGGTGCGCTAGCGGGTGCGGATCTGCTCCCTCGGGTCACGACACCGACTCGTCGGAGAGCCCGTGGGTGCCGTCGCGCTCCTCGCCGCCGGCGTGGCGGCGGTCACGGCGCTCGCCCTGGCCGTCACCGCCCCCCGCGGCGCACCCTGGCCGCCCGCCGGCACGAGGCGGTCGTCGCGGCGTGCGCCGCGGCGTCGGGCGTCGCGGTCGTGGTGCTGCTGATCGCGACCCCGCTGACGCCGGTGCGCGGTGCGGAGGTCGAGCGAGCCCCCGTCGCGTCGCCGGCCCGGGCGCGGCGTCACCGGCCCCGTCCCCGGTGCGGTCGGTACAGTCGCTGGTCGTGACGGTGCACATCGACGGCGGGGACCTGGGCTGCGCGCAGCTGCTCGTGCTGCTGCGCGACCGCGCACGCGACCTGCCGGCCGGGACCGTGGTGCACCTGACGACGTCGGACCCGGTCGCACCGGTGGACCTGCCGGCCTGGTGCCGGATGACCGGGCACCGCTACCTCGGACCGGTCCCGGACGAGCCGGCGCGGACCGGCCGGGTGGCACCGGGGGCCACCACCTACGCGGTCGTGGTGGCGGCCCACCCCCGCGCCACGGCCCCCGACCGTCCCTGGCACCTGGCCGAGGGCTCCTGAGCCCCGCGCCCAGGACGGGGCCCGGGCGTCGCCTCACGACCCCCCGGCCTCCCGCTGCCCGGCGGCGCCGTCGCCGCGCGGGCCGCCCGGGACGAACGGCGTCCACGCCCGGGCCGGGTCCTCGACCAGCTCGGTGAGGCGGGCGCGCAGCTGCCGGGCGTCCGGGTCCGAGGCGAGGTCGTCGGGGAACAGCGCGGCCGCGCGGGCCCAGGTGCCCGCCGACGGCAGGCCGTCGCGGTGCAGCGCCGTGCCCAACCCGATCAGGGCCTCCGCCTCGTGCAGGACGTCGCCGTGCTCCGCGAAGACGGCCGCCGCCTCCCGGAACGCGGCAGCCGTCCCGTCGTGCTCCAGGGCGAGCGCCACCCAGGCCCGGTTGGTCCGCGCGACCGCCGCGAGCCGGAGGTCCCCGCCGTCCAGGTAGACCTCGTGGGCCCGGTCCAGCAGGCCGAGGGCCTCCGCGCCGCGGCCGAGATCGTCGGCGATGTCCAGGGCGAGGTTGTTCAGCGCGGTCGCCTCGCCGATCGTGCTGCCGGCGCCGCGGGCCAGCTGCGCCGCCTCGCCGAGCATCCGCTCCGCGGCGGCGCGGTCCGCCGCGACCGCCGCCAGCCCGATGAGCGCGTTCGCCAGCCGGGTGTCGTCGCCCAGCTCGCGGAACAGCTCCGCCGCCTGCCGCCAGTGCTCGCCGGCCTCCACCGGCCGGCCGGTGCGGTCGTACCCGACGCCGAGGCTGTGCAGCGCGAGGGCCTCCGCGGCCCGGTCGCCCTGCCGGCGCGCCCCGCGCAGCGCGAGCCCGTTGGTGGCGATCCACGATCCCCAGCGGTTGCGCAGGTCCTGCGGCACCTGCAGGGCGCGCGCGACCCGGATCACCTCGACGTCGAAGCCCTGCTCGTACGCGGCCGTCAGGACGGGGCGGAGGTTGGGCCGCTCCGCCTCGAACCACCCCGTCGCGTCCTCGGCGGTGCTCAGCGGCTCGGCCGTCACGCCGTCGGGAGCGGACGGTGCCGGCGGCCGCGCCCGCTGCGGGGCGAGCAGCGCGCTCACGCGCTCGGCCGTGAGCGCCTGGTGGTGCAGGACCCGGGTCAGCACCTCGCGCTCCTCACCCGGGGCCGCGCGCTCCCGGGCGAACGCCCGGACCAGGTCGTGCTGGGCGAAGCGTCCCGGCCGGGGCTCCAGGACCAGCTGGGTCTCGACCAGCGCCTGCAGGGCCGGCTCGGCGGCTGCCAGGTCGAGGCCGGCCGCGCTCGCCGCGGCCGCCCGGGTGAGCTCGCTCCCCGGGTGCAGGGCGACCGCCCGCAGCAGCCGCTCGGCGTCGGCGACGAGCCCGTGCATCGACCAGGACAGGACCGCCCGGACGTCCGTCGCCGGGTCCACCGACGCGTACGCGTCGAGCGCCGGGGCGCGGGTGCGGAGCTCGGCCACGACGGCCTCGAGCGTCGCACCGGGGTGCAGCGCGGCGCGTGCGGCGAGCACCGCGAGGGCCAGCGGCAGGCCACCGGACCGCTGCACGAGCTCGTCGACCGCCGCGGGCTCGGCGTCCACCCGGGCCGGGCCGAGACGCCGGGAGAGCAGCCGGCGGGCGTCGTCGGCGTCGAGCACGTCGACCCGCACGTGCCGGGCGCCGTGCGAGGCCACCAGGCCGGCGAGGGGGTTGCGGCTGGTGACCACGGCCACCGGGCCGGCGGTCCCGGGCAGCAACGGGCGCACCTGGTCCGCGTCGCGCGCGTTGTCCAGCACCACGAGCACGTCCCGGCCGGCGACCAGCGTCCGGTAGCGGGAGACGATCGCGTCGGGGTCGGCGGGCATCGACCCGGGGTCCGCCCCCAGGGCCTCCGCGAACCAGCGGGCGACGTCGGCCGGTGCCGTCGGGCGCCCGCCCGGGGCGAAGCCGCGCAGGTCGGCGTACAGCGAGCCGTCGGCGAAGTCCCGCTCGACGGTGTGCGCCCAGCGCAGCGCGAGCGTCGTCTTCCCGGCCCCCGGGAGGCCCGAGATCACCACCACCGACGGTGCGGAACGGTCCGAGGCCGCCTCGTCGAGCTGCGCCGTCTCCGACCCGCGGCCGGTGAAGCCGGCGGGTGGCGCGGGGAGCTGGTTGGGCCGGGGGAGCGCCGCCGCGGGTGCCGGTGCCGACGGCGGCTCCGCGCCGGGCGCGCCCCGCCGGTCCGGCGGTTCCGCGGCGAGGATGCGCTCGTGCAGGGACCGCAGGCCCGGCCCGGGCTCGACCGCGAGCTCGTCGTCGAGCACCTGCCGCGCCTCGTGGAACGCGCCGAGCGCCTCCGCGGTCCGGCCGGCGACCCACAGGGCGCGCATCCGCAGCTCCCACAGGCGTTCGCGCAGCGGCTGGTCCCGCACCAGGACCTCCAGCTCCGCGAGCGGCCCGTCGACGGCGCCCCGGTCCAGGTCGTCCGCGAGGGCGTCCTCCACGGCCGCGTCCCGCAGCGCCTCCAGCCGCCGCCGCTGGGCCTCCGCCGCGGGCCCCGGGACGCCGCCCAGCGCCGGCCCGCGCCACAGCGCGAGGGCCCGCGCGGAGGCGGCGGCCGCCTCGTCCAGCCGCCCGGCGTCCCGGTGCCGGCCCGCGTCGGACACCAGGGCCCGGAACTCCGCGAGGTCCGTCCGCGCCCCGGCGAGGTCGAGCAGGTAGCCCCCCGCCGTGGGGGCGATCCGCGGGGCGCCCGGGTGGGCCGCCGTCGTCGCCCGGAGGCGGGACACGTACGTGCGCACCGTGGTCGGCGCCGAGCGGGGCGGCGCATCGCCCCACAGCCCGTCGACGATCGCGTCGAGGGACACGTGCCGCCCCTCGGCCAGCACCAGCACGGCCAGGACGGCCTGCTGCTGCGGCGAGCCCACGGGCAGCTCGGTGCCGTCGACCCGCATGAGGACCGGCCCGAGCACGCCGACCAGGGACCCCGCGCGCCTGCCGGACCCGGTGCGGTCCCGGGTCCCGGTCCGGGCGGCGGCCCCCGTGCGGGCTCGGCTCCGTGGCTCGACCACGCCTGAGCGTAGATCGCACGTCGACCGGACGTCGACGGTGCGTCGACACCGACCCGGTGGAGTCGGTCGCTGCGGCACACCGCCGCGCCCCGCCGATCGCGCGGGACCGCAGATCCGCACCGGAGGAGACGATCCCATGACCACCGACCTCAGCACCGACGCCCGCACGCCCGTGCCCGACCGCCCCGGACAGCCCGGGCAGCCCGACCGGCCCGCGGGCCCCGGCGCCGTCCCGGCCGCCGCCCTGGACGCCCTGCGCGCCGCGAGCGGCGGGCCCGTCCTGGTCCCCGGCGACGACGGCTACGTCGCGGAGTCGACCATGTGGAACCTCGCGTTCCGGCACCACCCGGCCGTGGTGGTCGGCGCCACCTCGGCGGCGGACGTCCAGGCGGCCGTCCGGTTCGCCGCCGGGCTCGGCCTGCCCGTCGGCGTCGCCGCGACCGGCCACGGGGCCGCCGCCCCGATGGACGGGGCCGTGCTCGTCAGCACCCGGCGCATGTCCGGGGTGCAGGTGTTCCCCGGCGACCGCGTCGTCCGGATCGAGGCGGGCGCCCGCTGGCAGGACGTCCTCGACGCCACCACGCCCTACGGCCTCGCGCCGCTCGCCGGCTCCTCGCCGGGCGTCGGCGCGGTCGGCTACACCCTCGGCGGCGGCCTGAGCCCCGCGCTCGGCCGGCGCTACGGGTGGGCGGCCGACCACGTGCTCGCGCTCGAGGTGGTCGGGGCCGACGGCAGCCTGTCCCGGGTCGACGCCGCATCGGACCCCGAGCTGTTCTGGGCGCTGCGCGGCGGCCGGGGCAACTTCGGCGTCGTCACGGCGATCGAGGCCCGGGTCTTCGACGTGCCGGACCTGTTCGGCGGCGGGCTGTTCGTCGACGCCGAGCACACCCGGGACGTGCTGCGCGCCTGGTACGCGCTCGCCTCGTCCGCCCCGGACGAGCTGTCGACCTCGGTCGCGTTCCTGCGCCTGCCCGCCCTGCCGGCGGTCCCCGAGGTGCTGCGGGACAGGTTCGTGCTGCACGTGCGGATCGCGTACAGCGGCGACCCCGCCGAGGGTGCGCGCCTGGTCGCCCCGCTGCGCGCCGTCGGGGGTGCCCTGCTGGACACCCTCGGCGTGCTGCCGTTCGCGCAGGTCGGCGCGATCCACGCCGACCCCGTCGACCCGGTCCCGGCCCTGGAGCGGACCCGGGCCCTGCGGCGGCTCTCCTGGCCCGCGCTCGAGGCCCTGCTCGACGTCGCCGGCCCGGGCCGCCGGACGGCCGCGCACGTCGTCGAGGTCCGGCTGCTCGGGGGCGCGCTCGCGCGGGCACCGCGGGTCGCGTCCGCCGTGGGCGGCCGGGAGGCGCAGGGCACGCTGTTCGCCGCCGTGATGGCCCCGCCGGAGGCCGCCTCGGCGGTCGAGCCCGACCTGATCGAGGTGGTGGACGCGCTCGGCCCGTGGACCGCGGCCGGCACCCTGCCCAACTTCACGACGCCCGCGGACGCCCGTCCCGACGCGTTCCGCCGCGCCTACGACGACCTCACGTACGCCCGGCTCGCCCTCGTCAAGCGGCGGGTCGACCCGCGCAACCTGTTCCGGGCCGGGACCAACATCCCGCCCGCGAAGGACGCCGATGTCACCGCCGACCGCTGAGCTGCTGGCGGTCGGCGCCGGGGAGCCGGCGGCCGGTCCCGGGTCGCCGGCTCCCGCCGCGGCGACGATCCTGCCGCCGGCCTCCCGGGTCCGGGTGTTCGTGAGCTCGACGTTCGGCGACCTCGTCGCGGAGCGGGCGGCCGTCCGCCGCGCCGTGCGGACGCTGCGGCTGACCCCGGTCATGTTCGAGGACGGCGCGCGGGCGCACCCGCCGGCCGACACCTACCGCGCCTACCTGGGGCAGAGCCACGTCTTCGTCGGGGTGTACGGCACGCGGTACGGCACCGTGGTCCCCGGCGGGACCGTCTCCGGGATCGAGGACGAGTACGAGCGCAGCGCGGGCATGCCGCGGCTGCTGTACGTCAAGCAGGGCGAGCACCTGCAGGGCCGGGAGGCCCGGCTGGAGGAGCTCCTGGCGCGCATCCGGCGGTCCGGGGACGCGGTCTACCGGGTGTTCGCGGACGCCCGTGAGCTCGGCCGGCTCGTCGCGGACGACCTGGCGGTCCTGCTGAGCGAGGACTTCGTCGGGGTGCGCCGGCCCCCGCCGCCGGTGGTCCCGGTCCCCACCCTGCCGGTCCCGTCCACACCGACGGTGGCCCGGCAGGCCGAGATCGCGGCGGTCGAGCACGACCTGCGCACCGGTCGGCGGCTGGTCACGGTGACGGGACCGGGCGGGGTGGGCAAGTCGCGGGTGGCCCTGGAGGTCGCCCGCCGCGTCGGCGACGCCTTCGGCGACGGGATCGTGTTCGTCGGCCTGGAGGACGTGCGCGACCCCGCCCGGGTCCTGCCCGCGGTCGCCGACGTGCTCGGGATGGCCGACGACGGGCGCCGGCCGCTGCGCGACGCGCTCGCCGCGCGCCTCGCCGACCGGCGGGTGCTGCTGGTGGTCGACAACCTCGAGCACCTGCTGGCCGCCGCGCCCGACCTCGCGTACCTGCTCGACCACACGCGGGGGGTCGCGGTGCTCGCGACCAGCCGGTCCCGGCTCGCCCTCCGGGGCGAGCGGCAGCGTCCGCTGACCGGGCTCGGGCTGCCGTCCGGGGACGACCCGCGCGCGGTGCGGGACGCGCCGGCGGTCCGCCTGTTCGCCGGACGCGCGGCGGCCGTCGACCCGGCCTTCACGCTCGCCGACGAGGACCTTCCCGTCGTGGCCGAGATCGTGCGCCGGCTCGACGGCCTCCCGCTGGCGATCGAGCTGGCGGCCGCGCAGACCCGGCTGTTCCCGCCCGAGGCGCTCCTGCGGCAGCTCGAGGCCGCGCCGGGCGGGATCGGCACCGGCACGGGGGACATGCCCGGCCGGCACCGCTCGCTCGCGTCGACCCTGGAGTGGAGCGTCGACCTGCTCGACGAACCGGGCCGGGCGCTGTTCGCCCGGCTGAGCGTCTTCTCCGGCGGCGCCGATCTCGACGCGGTGTCCCAGGTCGTCGGCGGCGGGCCCGTGCTCGACGTCGTGGGCACCCTGACGAGCCTCGTGGACCGCAGCCTGGTCGTGGCCGAGAGCGCCGGCGTCGACGGGGGCGCCGTGCGCGTCCGCCTGCTGCGGACCGTCCGCGTCCGGGCGAGGAGCCTGCTGGTCGCGCGCGGCGAGGTGGACGAGCTGCGCCGGCGGCACGCCGCGTACTTCGCCCGGCTCGTCTCCGGAGCGCCGCCGGTGGGGTTCTCTCCCGGGTCCGGGTCGTGGGGCGCCCTGGAACGGGACTCCGCCAACCTGCTGGAGGCGGCGACCTGGTCGACCTCCCACGGCGACCACGCCACCCTGCCCGCCCTGGTCCGGGGCCTGTGGAGCTGGCTGTGGGCCACGGGGCGCTACCGGCTGCTCCGGGACGGGGCCCGGCTCGCGCTCGACTCGCTGGGCGCCTCCGCCGCCCCGCGGGACCAGGCGCTGCTCCAGCTCGTCTCCGCGGTCGCCGAGGGCGCGACCGGGCACGCCCGCGAGGCCGAGCGCGCCGCCGGCCGGGCCGTCGAGCTGGGCACCCCGCTGCTGATGGGGGCCACCGACCCGGACCTCGGGGTCGTCGCCGGGGCGCACCTGATCCGGGGTCGCCTGCGCTACGCCCGCGGCGCCCCGGGCGCCGGCGACGACCTGCGGGCCGCGCTGCGGCTGTCCGACGCGGGCGGGCTGCGCTGGCTGCAGGTCTGCGCCGCGGTCACCCGGGCCCTGACCCGGATCCGCAGCGGCTACGTGGTGGGCGCGCGCAAGGACGTCGCCCGCGCGCGGCAGGCGGCGGGGGCGGACCCCGCGCTGCTGGAGCTCGCCGACCTCGCCGAGGTGCAGGTGGACGCCCTCGGCGGCGGTCGCGACGGTACCGGGGAACGCCTCGCCCGGGTCGTCTCGCGCGGGTCCGGCCTCCTGCAGGGCGAGGCCGTGCTGCTGGCGCTCGACGCCGCGGCCGCCGTCGCGGTCGGGGAGCGGCGGTGGGCGGATGCCGCGGCCGCGGCGGCCGCGGCCGACCGGATGGACGTCCCGGTGCACCCGCGGGCCCGGCTCGCGGCGCACGACCCGCGCTCCCCGGCCACCCGGGCGGCGCAGGCCCTGGGTGCCGCCGAGCTGGAGCGCGCGGTCGGGCTCGCGCGGTCCAGCCGGCCCGTGGAGGTCCTGCGCGGCGCGGTGCCCGGGTGCCGGCGGACCGGGGGCCCGTCGTGAGCCGGGGGGCGTGGGGCGACCGGTCAGGCGAGGCCCGCGGCCGCCTCGGCGTCCTCGATGCCGCGCAGCCAGTCGCGCTTGCCCACGCGCCAGCCCTCGT
>DAMBCY010000133.1:0-5802 GCA_032056255.1 Cellulomonas sp.
CAGCTCGAGCACCCGGGCATGCACCGAGACGTCCAGCGCCGAGGTGGGCTCGTCCGCGATGAGCAGCTGGGGCGACAGGGCGAGCGCACGGGCGATGCCGACGCGCTGGCGCTGACCCCCGGACAGCTCGTGCGGGTAGCGGTTGCGCATCGCACGCGGCAGCTCGACCTGGTCCAGCAGCGTCTCCACGCGCCGCGACAGCTCGGCGCCCTGGGCGATCTTGTGCAGCTTCAGCGGCTCGCCGATGGACTCGCCGATCGGCAGGCGCGGGTTCAGCGAGGAGCCCGGGTCCTGGAACACGATCGACACGTCCTGGCGCACCGCGCGCAGGGCCTTCGGCGTGATGCCCGCGAGCTCGACGCCGTTGACCTTGAGCGAACCGCCGGCCACCGGGAGCAGGCCGACGGCGGCCCGGCCCACGGTCGTCTTGCCCGAGCCGGACTCGCCCACGAGGCCCACGACCTCGCCGCGCGCGATGGACAGGCTCACCCCGTCGATCGCGCGGAAGGCCGGGATGCGCCCCCGGGAGGGGTACTCGAGCACGAGGTCGGTCGCCTCGAGCGCCAGCTCGGTCGCCGTGACGGCCGCCTGCTGCGCGTCGCCCTCGTGCTCCAGCACGTGCACGTGGTCCGAGGAGCCCGTCGCCGCCAGCGACGCGGCACCCAGGTGGGGCACGGCGTCCAGCAGCGCGATCGTGTACGGGTGGGTCGGGGCGGTGAAGATCTGATCCGCCGTGCCGGCCTCGACGATCCGGCCGTTCCGCATGACGATGACGCGGTCCGCGAGGTCCGCCACCACGCCCATGTCGTGCGTGATCAGCACGATGCCGGAGTCGATGCGGTGCCGCAGGTCGCGCATGAGCTTGAGGATCTCGGCCTGCACGGTCACGTCGAGCGCCGTGGTCGGCTCGTCGGCGATCAGCAGCTTCGGGTCGCAGGCGAGCGCCTGCGCGATCATGGCGCGCTGCCGCTGCCCGCCGGACAGCTGGTGCGGGTACTTGTCGATCGACCGCTCCGGGTCGGGCAGGTCCACCAGGCGCAGCAGCTCCAGGGCGCGCTCGCGCGCCGCCTTCGGGCCGATGTCCTGGTGCGCGCGCAGGGTCTCGACGATCTGGAACCCGATCGAGTACACCGGGTTCAGCGCCGTCATCGGCTCCTGGAAGATGACGGCGACGTCGTTGCCGCGCACCCGCGAGAGCTGCTTGTGCGACAGGCCGAGCATCTCGCGGCCCTGCAGCTTCGCCGAGCCGGACGCGCGCCCGTTCGCCGGGAGCAGGCCGATCAGCGACATCGACGACTGGGTCTTGCCCGAACCCGACTCGCCGACGATGGCGAGGACCTCGCCCGGACGGACGTCGTAGGTCACGTCGATCGCGGCGGGGTACCACTCGCCGTCGACGAAGAACTCGACCGTCAGGTCCTTGACCTCGAGGATCGGCTCCTTGGCAGACGTGGTCGACGTCGTGGGGGTGTCCGTGGTCACCGCTGGATTCCTTCCGTGCGGTCCGAGGCGGCGACCGGGGCTCCGGCCGGACCGTCTGGGACGATGTCCGCATGCAGACGGACGTCGTGGAGTTCCGGCCGGGTTTCGGCCGCTGGCTGGTCGTGGTGGTGGCGGCGGTGGCCGCCGTCGGGGCGGTCACCGGCCTGCTCGGGGACACCGCGCAGACCGTGCGCTACCTCCCCGTGCTGGCGCTCGCCGTCGCCGTGGCGTGGGCGGCGTACTGGCGTCCCGCCGTGCTGGTCTCCCCCGCGGGTGTCGAGCTCCGCAACGTCACGCGCACCGTCGAGGTGCCGTGGCCCGCGATCCAGGCGGTCACGACCCAGTACGCGCTCACGCTGCAGACGGCCTACGGCACCTACGCGGCCTGGGCCGCGCCCGCACCGAGCCGCGCCCGGGTGCTGCTCGCGAGCCGGTCCGACCGCCGCCTGCCCGGCTCCGCCCCGCAGGGCGGGACGGTGGCGGTCGGCGACCTCGCGGGCACCGACTCGGGTCAGGCGGCCGCCGTCGTCCGGTACCGGTGGGAGGAGCTGCGGGACGCGGGCGCCCTCGACGACCCCCGCCTCGAGCGTCCGGCGCCGGTCGTGCACTGGCACGGCCGGACGCTGGCGCTCGTCGGCGGGCTGGCGGTCGTGAGCGCGCTCGCGCCCCTGCTCTGACACGTCAGGCCTTCGCCGCGGCCTGCGCCGCGCGCCGCTCGGCCTTGCGGTCCGCGCGGGACAGGGAGCGCCGGGTCGGGATGCGGCGCTGCCGCGGGTCGAAGGCGTCGCGCAGGCCGTCGCCGATGAAGTTGACGCACAGGGCGATGGTGATGATGAACGCGCCCGGCCACCAGAACAGCCAGGGCCGGGTGGCGAAGGCCGTCTGGTACTCGCTGATGAGGTTGCCGAGGCTCACGTCCGGGAACGCGATGCCGAACCCGAGGTAGGACAGCGCCGTCTCGAGCAGGATCGCCGAGGCCATGAGCAGCGTCGCGTTCACGATGATCACGCCCACCGAGTTCGGCAGGATGTGCTTGAACATGATGCGGCCGTTGCTCGCGCCGGCGACCCGGGCCGCGTCGACGAACTCCCGCTCGCGCAGCGACAGGAACTCGCCGCGCACGAGGCGCGCCATCGAGGTCCAGGTGATCGCGCTGAGCGCGAGGGCCAGCGCGATCGGGCTCGCCCCGCCGACCCAGCGGCCGAGGATGGCGCCGACCATGATCGTCGGGATGGTGATGACCATGTCCGTGGCGCGCATGAGGACGTTGTCCAGGCGGCCGCGGAAGAAGCCGGCCGCCGAGCCCACGAGGATCCCGATGGTCGTGGCGAGCAGGCCGATCGTGAACATCACCAGCAGCGACTGCTGCGTCCCGCGCATGACGAGCGCGAACACGTCCTTGCCGATGTTGTCCTGCCCGAACGGGTGCTCCCCGATCGTCAGGCCGCCCGAGAACGACAGCGTCGGCTTCCCGCTGTTGAGGATCGGGGCCTGGTCCAGGATCGTCCACTTCCACCAGCCCGGGACGGGTCCCCAGCCGATGGAGGTCGTCGCGAGCAGCACGACGAAGATCAGCACGGCGGCCGAGATCATCGCGCCGCGGTGGCGCACGAAGCGCCGCAGCACGATGCGCCCCTGGGAGAGGCCCTCGACCTCCTTCAGCTCGATCGCGTTCTCCACGGACTCCGTGGTCTCGACGGAGGTCATGCGTTCACCCGGATCCTGGGGTCGAGGGCCGCGTAGATCAGGTCCACGACGACGTTGGCCAGCACCAGCATCGTCCCGATCACGAGGAAGTACCCCATGATCGGGTTCGCGTCGGCCGTCTGCAAGGACTTGAGGAACAGCGTGCCCATGCCGCTCCACGAGAAGATCCGCTCCGTGATGATCGCGCCGCCGAAGATGTACGCGATGTCCAGGGGGACGATCGTCGCGAGCGGGATCAGCGCGTTGCGCAGCGCGTGCCGCACCGTGACGACGCGCTCCGGCAGACCCTTCGCGCGGGCGGTGCGGATGTAGTCCTGGTTCATCACCTCGAGCAGGCTGGACCGGGAGTACCGGGTGTACTGCGCGAAGGAGATGAGGGTCAGGGCGATCGTCGGCAGCACGAGGTGCGTGAAGGTGTCCAGGGTCGTGACCCAGTAGTCACCGCTCAGGCCCGGGGTCTGCGAGCCGATCGTCGCGATCGGCCGGCCGTTGATCTGCGAGGCGTTCGAGTACGCGTGCCAGACGCGCATCACGCGGTCGACGAACATGAAGGCGCCCACGGCGACCGCGACCAGGGCCGCGTTGCGCATCTGCGCCCGGCGGTCGGGGCCGCCGACGAACCAGCCGACCAGGAGCCCCACCGCGAGCGCGGCGATCCCGAGCAGGAAGATCATCGCCGTGCCGGTGACGGAGGCGAAGGCGAACTGCATCGGGTAGTAGAGCGCGACCCCGATGGCCACGGTGACGAGCGCGGCGGTGAGGGCGCGGCGGTCGTGCAGGCCCGAGGTCAGCGCGGTCAGCCCGATCGCGACGCTCGCGCCGAGCACGGCCACGCCCGCGATGCCGAGGCTCGGGTCGAGCAGCCAGCCCGTCGTGGTGACCGCGAAGACCACCGCCGCCGTCGCCAGGGTCGCCACGCCGAGGGTCGTCAGACGCCGTCGTCCGTCGCCCCCGACGACGGCTTGCCATATCAGGCCCGCCACGACCGACAACCCGATGAGCACCGGTGTCGAGACCGTCGGATCGGCCAGGAAGTCGTTGAAGCCGATGGCGCCCCAGAGCTTGAGGAGCACCGCGACCCAGAACGCGGGCAGCGAGTACAGGACGAACGAGAAGAACGTCACCGTGTAGTCGAAGCCGCTGTACTGGCGCAGCGCCGACGCGACACCCACGACGATGCCGAGGACGACCGCGATGATCGTCGCGCTCGCGACCAGCTGGACCGAGGACGGGACCGCGACGGAGAGCAGCCGCGTGACCTCCTGCTTGGTGACCCAGCTCTGGCCGAGGTCGCACTGACCCACGACGCAGCCGGCGGCACCCCCGAGCCACTTGAAGTAGCGGATCACCGGCGGGGTGTCGAGGTCGAGGAGCTGGATGCGCGACTCGATCTGCTGCTGCTTGTTCGGTGCGGAGCTCGCGTAGAGGTCCTCGAGCGGGTCCAGCGCGTACGCGAGCAGCATGTAGACGATGAACGTCGCGCCGAGCAGGACGATCAGCGACCCGAGGAGCCGGCGGCCGAGGAACGCGATCATCGGCGCGCTGGGGAGCCGGCGCCGGGTGGTGACGGCGGCCGCCGTCATGACCGCGCCTGCCCGGGGGAGACGCGGAGTTCTGGGGTGACCATGGGGTCCGAACCTCACTGGAGTGGATGATGGCGACGAGAGTCTACGAGCGCGGCGGCGCCATCGGGAAAACCCGCGCGAACGGGACAAGACCGGCAGGCCGCGCGAGCGGTCGACCCGGGTGGTCCGGGCACGCACCGGGGGTGCCGCGGCGAACGCGGCACCCCCGGGTCGTGCTGGCTCGGATCAGGTCAGGACGTGGCGCTCGCGGTCGGTGCCTCGAGCGAGTCCTCGGCGCTGATCTCCCAGTCCCAGTAGTTCCAGAAGATCGTCGGCGCGAGCGCGATCGTCGACACGCCCTGGAGGACGTCGCGGTTGGCGACGACACCCGGGAACTGGAAGATCGGCACACCGAAGGCGTCGGCGTACAGCTGCTTCTCGATGTCGATCGTCAGCGCCGTCTCCTGGTCGGCGTCGGCCGTGTACATCTCCTGCCACCAGGCGTCCATCTGGGGGTCGGAGTAGCCACCGAAGTTGTTCAGACCGCCGGTGATGTACGTCGCCTCGGAGTTCAGGGCGAACGTGTTGGTCGACTGCCAGCCGAACAGCGACGCGTCGTAGGTCTCGGTCGACGCGAGGCGCGAGCCCCAGTTGTCGTCGCCCTCGTCGATCACGTTGAAGCCCGCCTGGGAGGCCGAGGCGGAGATCAGCTGGAACTGGTTGGCACGGCGGACGTTCGACTTGCCGTACAGGAAGCGGACGTCGACCGGGGTGGTGACGCCGGCCTCGGCGAGCAGCGCCTTGGCGCCCTCGATGTCGACCTCGGCGTAGGCGTCGGAGCCGTTGGCGGCGACGACCTCGTCGTAGTTCGGGGCACCCGGGACGACGGTGAACGAGTCACGCGTCGTGGCGTCCTCCTGCAGCGGCTTGATCAGCTTGTCGATGATCTCCTGGCGCGGGACCGTCTTGAGGAACGCCTCGCGGACCTTGCGGGCCGTCTCGGTGTCGCCGCCGTAGGTGGCCGGGTCGAAGGGGCCGCCGTTCGCCA
>DAMBCY010000133.1:5812-9731 GCA_032056255.1 Cellulomonas sp.
AGATGTTGTCGATGCCGTCGAGGGTCTCGAGGACGTCCACGGACGACTGCGGGGCGATCAGGTCGACCTCGCCGTTCTGGAGCGCGGTGACCGAGGCCAGCGGGTCCTCCGAGTACCGGATGGTGACCTTGTCGACCTTGGGCTGGTTGCCCCAGTCGAAGTCCTCGTTCCGGGTCAGCGTGAGGTACTGGTTCTCGACGTAGTCGCTGATGACGAAGGCGCCGTTCGAGAGGTACAGGCCCTCGTCGTCGGGCAGCGAGGTGAAGTTGAAGTCCTCGTTCCAGACCTTGGCGATCTTGGAGAGGTCCTCGGTGTTGTTGTCGGCGAACGCGGCGATGAAGGCGTCCTTGGCCTCCTGCGGGTCCTCGATGCCGAGGGCGCGCTGGGCCACGACGTGCGCGGGGACGGTCGAGCGCTCGAGCGAGAGCTCCCAGTCGGACCGCGGGGAGTCGTAGGTGAGCGTGATCGAGCGGCCGTCGTCGCCGACCTCGGGCGCCTCGCTGACCATGTTCATCGCGGCCGAGGAGCCGTCGAAGTACACGCCGGCGTCGATGGCGTCCTGGTTGGTGATGTTGCCCTCGTCGTCGTACTCCGGCTCGACGTTGTCGAACGCGTCGCGCAGCGGGCCCCACACGGCGTACAGGTCGGCGGCGTCGACGGGGGTGCCGTCGGACCAGGTCACACCCTCGTTGATCGTGTACTTGACGACCAGCGGGTCCTCGGAGATCCGCTCGTAGGTGCCGAAGTCCTCGTTCTTCTGCAGCTGCAGGTCGCCGTCGTAGTAGTTGAACCACGACGTCGTCATGTAGAGGATGTTGTTGTTCGTGGTCGCGTTGCCCGTGGTCGTGAGGCTGTTGTACGCGTAGAACGGCTGGTTCCAGCCGACCGTGACCGCGGTCTCCGACTCGATCTCGGACTCCGCCGGGGTCGAGCACGCCGTCAGCACCAGCGCGCCGGCAGCGGTCGCCGCCAGCAGGGCGCTCGTTCGCCTGATCTTCAATGTTCCTCCTGAGAAGGTGGCGCCCAGCGTCGGGCCGCGCGAGGTCGGCTGTGCCGACCGGTGCGCGACTGACGCACGGTCCCGCCATGGATGGGCCCACGCTAGTGAGGTCCACCGCGACAAAACGGGCACACCCCCTCCGGAGGGGCGATCGTTACCGGATCGATACTGAGCAGTAGTGTCCAGCATTCAAGACGGAACATGCCCGTAACATCCCGGAAACATCCGGTTTCGGGGTGGTGCCACCGCTCGCCCGGGCCCTTCCGGAGCGCCCCGCCCAGCGGCAGGTCGCCCTGACGTGGTATGGGGCGGGCCGGTCGCGCACGTCGGGCCCAGGCCTCCGCCGGGCCGGCGGCCGCCTCGAGGCCGCCGGCCGGCGCCCGGTCAGAACAGGAAGAGCTTGAACAGGGCGCTGAACCCGAACCCCAGGATCGACAGCACCAGCCCCCAGGTCGCCGCTGTCCGCCCCACGGGCGGGTAGCCCAGCCGCACGAGCGTCCCCGCCCGGGACAGGCCGATGCCCGAGAGCACGATGCCGAGGACCGAGAGCAGCGTGAGCGGGTTGACCACCATCGCGATGATGCCCAGCACCAGGCCGGCGGTGGCCAGCGAGTTGCGGGGCGGGGTGGGCGGGTACGCCGCGTAGCCCGGGGCGTAGGGGTCCGCGGGGTACGGGACCGGGGCGGCCTGGCCCTGCCACCCGGGATCGCCGGCGGGCGGCGGGGAGGAGGGGGCGGAGCCGTACGGGGCGGAGCCGTACGGGGCGGCGCCGTAGGGCGAGGTGCCGCCGCCCGCGCCGGACGCGCCGGACGGTGCGGGGCCGCCCCCGGACGGGTCCGCACCGCCACCGGGTGCCGTGCCGTGACCAGGAACCGTGCCGTCGCCGCTCATGCGGTGCTGCGCCCCTCTCCGCGGGCGCCCGGTGCGCCCCGTCCGTGACACTAGCCCGCGCCCGGTCGCGCCCGCCGGGACTCGCCACCCCCGGTCCCGTTCGTACGATGGCCCCGGACGGGACCCGCCCGGCCGGGACGAGGAGACGCGCGCATGGCCAGGACGACGAGGTCGACCACCGGCGACGACGACGGGCAGACGTTCACCGCGGAGGAGCGCGCCGCCATGAAGGAGCGCGCCGCCGAGGTCCGCTCGGCGAAGCGCCGGGCCGCGACGAAGGGCGACCCCGAGCCCGAGGTGCTGGCGAAGATCGACGAGCTCGACGAGCCCGACCGCTCGACGGCCCGACGGGTGCACGAGATCATCCGCGACGCGGCACCCGGGCTCGAGCCCCGGCTCTGGTACGGCATGCCCGCGTACGGCAAGGACGGCAAGGCCGCCGTGTTCTTCCAGGCCGCGGCCAAGTTCAAGGCCCGCTACGCCACGCTCGGCTTCAACGACGTCGCGCTGCTGGACGACGGGGCGATGTGGCCGACCGCGTTCGCGATCACCACGCTGGACGACGAGGTGGAGGCGCGCATCCGCGAGCTGGTGGTCCGCGCCGCGGGCTGAGCCCGGACGCACCCGGGGCCGGCACACCGGGAAGCCGCACCGGAGATGCCTCCGGCGGGTGCTCAGCCCCGTGTGGACGCCGTGATCGTGAACTTCGCGTTCCGCGCGACCTGCCGCGTCGGGCCGACGGCGGCCTGCAGCCGGGGCCGGTAGCCGAGCCCGGAGTTCCACACGCACCACAGCTCGCCACCCGGGCGCAGCACCCGCGCCGCCTCGCCGAACAGCTCGTGCGCGACGCCGTCGTGCACCGCCGCGCCCACGTGGAACGGCGGGTTGAGCAGCACGAGGTCGACGCTCGCGTCGTCGATGCCGGCCGTCCCCCGCGCGCGCCGGACCCGGACCCGGTCGGAGAGCCCGTTGGCGACGACGGTGGCGCGGGCGGAGGCCACGGCCGCGGCGGACTCGTCGGTCGCGACGACCTCGACCGCCGGGCGGGCGGCGGCCAGCGCGGCGGCGAGGACGCCCGTGCCGCAGCCGAGGTCGACCGCCTGCCGCGCGTCGGGGACCGCGCCGGGCAGGTGGTCGACCAGGAACCGGGTGCCGATGTCGACCCGGGCCCCCGCGAACGCCGCACCGTGGGCGCACACCGTCAGCCCCAGGTCCGCGTGCCGCACGCGCGCCGGCCACGGGGCCGCGTCGGGTGCGCCGAGCGGACCGGAGGCGTGCAGGACGCGCGCCTTCTGCCGGCCGCGGCTGGCGCGCACCCGGGCGAAGTGCCGCGCGAGCACCTCGTTCATGGTCCGGGACATGTGCTTCTCCCGGCCGCCCGCGACGACGAGCACGCCCGGGTCGGCGTGCTGCGCGACCAGCCCGGCGATCTCGTCCAGGGCGTCCAGCGAACGCGGGAGCTGCAGCAGCACCACGCGCGCACCCGCGACGAGCTCCGGCCCGAGGTCGAGCGACCGGAACGCCTCCGCGCCGCCCAGGCGCGCGGCGTTCGCCACCAGGGCGAGCTCGCCGGTGAGGCGGTCGCTGTGCGTGCGGACGCCCGTCAGGCCGGACCGGTGGATCGCGCCGAGGGTCAGGG
This sequence comes from Cellulomonas sp., assembly GCA_032056255.1. Taxonomy (GTDB): domain Bacteria; phylum Actinomycetota; class Actinomycetes; order Actinomycetales; family Cellulomonadaceae; genus Cellulomonas. The sequence continues at coordinate 9,343 of DAMBCY010000133.1, forward strand.
CTCCGTAGCGGTCGCCGACCACGACGACCGTGCCCGGTCCGGCGGCCCCGAGCGCCGGCGCGGCCTCGTCCAGGACCAGCCGGTCGGCGGCGTCGACCGCGACCAGGTCGGGCGCGGGGATCTCGGGGTCGCAGCGCAGGGCGGCGAGGAGGTCGTCGGTCATCAGGTCCTCCGGCCCGGGCGTCGCCCACGGAAGGACGTGGTCGACGTGACGCCGGTCTCCCGGAGACCCCTCACGGCGACACTGGCCGCTCCACGGCAGCGATCCGCTCTCACGCCACTCGCAGCGGCGCGATCGCCGCGATCTGGTCGGCCACCCGGTCCTCGGCGACGTCGAGGTCATAGCGTGTCTGCAGGTTCAACCAGAACTGCGCCGACGTTCCGAAGAA
>DAMBCY010000134.1:0-5437 GCA_032056255.1 Cellulomonas sp.
GCCGCCGGACACCCATTCAGGAAGAGCCACCCCGCACGGGGTGGCTCTTCCTGTTCCCCGGACACATTCGCGCACCTTGACCCCCCGCAGGACGCACGGCGTGCGGCGGTGCCGACAGGACGGGAGCCGGTCGCACGCGACGCCGCTGCACCCCCCCCGGAGGGCGCTCTCGACGCCGGACGACCTGCTGCTCGCACGACCTAGGTGCGCACGGCCTAGGTGCGCACGACCTAGGTGCGCGCACGACCGGGTGCCCGCGCTCACGGCCCGCAGGTGCGCGGGCGCGCGCCGTCGCGCCCCCTCGGGCGAGCGCCGGCGCCCGGCCCGCCCGTGGCGAGGGTCAGCCGGGGACGCGGACCATGCCCTCCTGGGCGATCGTGGCGACGAGCACGCCCTCGCGGTCGAACACGCGCGTCGTGCCGAGCCCGCGGCCGCCCTGGGCGGTGGGGCTGTCCTGGTCGAACAGCAGCCACTCGTCCACGTGCACGTCGCGGTGCCACCACATGGCGTGGTCGAGGCTCGCCACGGACAGCCCCGGCGTGAGCCAGGAGAGCCCGGCCCGGCGCAGCACGGGCTCGAGCATGATCTGGTCGCACGCGAACGCGAGCACGGCGCGGTGCAGCAGCTGGTCGTCGGGCAGCGCACCCTTGGTTCGCATCCACACGCGCTGCGGGGAGGCGGGCTCGGGTGCGGGGCCGAGGTACAGGGAACCGCCGACGTGCCGGACGTCGAACGCGCTGTCGTGCGTCCAGAACCGGGCGATCGGGTGGTCGAGGTGGCCCATGCGGTCCATGGCGGACTCGACGTCCTCGGGGTCGGGCACCGTGGGCCCGCGCTGGGTGAGCTCGATGCCGGGCTGCTGCTCCTGGAACGACGCGATCATCGACAGGATCGGGTCGCCGGCCTGGGCCGCGTGGGTGCGTCGTGCGGAGAAGGACCGGCCGTCCCGCAGCCGCTCGACGGACAGGTCGATGGGGACGCCGACGTCCCCGGCGCGCAGGAAGTACCCGTGCAGCGAGTGCGGCAGCCGGTCGTCCGGCACGGTCCGCCCGGCGGCGACGAGCGCCTGGGCGATCACCTGGCCGCCGAACACCCGGCCGCCCGGCTTGGGGAGGTTCGTGGCCGTCAGCTCGTCGGCGTCGCCGGTCCCGGTGACGTCGAGGACGTCGAGGAGGGCGGCGATCGTGTCGGTGGTGGTCATCGAGGGTGCGGGGGTCGTCGTCGGGGCGTCGGTCGCGCCCGCGGGTGCAGCGTCGGTCACGCCCACCAGCGTCTCATGCGGGCCCGGCGGTGTTGACGAGCGAGTGCGCGGCCCGCTCCAGGTAGTCCCACAGGGTGGCCTCGTGCAGCGGCGGCAGGTCGAGGGCGTCGACGGCGGTCCGCATGTGGGCGAGCCACCGGTCGCGCGCGTCGGGGTCGACGGGGAAGGGGGCGTGCCGCATCCGCAGCCGCGGGTGGCCGCGCTCCTGCTGGTAGGTCGCCGGCCCGCCCCAGTACTGCTCGAGGAACATGACGAGCCGCCGCCGGGCCGGGCCCAGGTCCTCCTCCGGGTACATGGGGCGCAGCAGCGGGTCGGTCGCGACGCCCTGGTAGAAGACGTCGACCAGCCGCACGAAGGTCTCGTGCCCGCCGACGGCCGCGTAGAACGACTCGGGTGCGGCGTCGGGCGGCGGGGGCACGGTCATGCCGCCAGTCTCGCACCGCGGGGGCCCGGTGCCGGACCCGGAGCCCGCGGGACCGGGGCACCCGGGACGCGGGTCGGGTCGCCCGGACCGCCGGCCTCGTCCGGCCGGGCACCGGGGCGGCGCCGACGCGGTGCCGGCGACCGTGCCGGACGGGGCCGGCGTCACCGGCGCGAGGCCACGCCGCCGCACGGGCCGGGCTAGTCTGGAGGTCAGGTGGTCGCCGCCCCGGCGACCGCGGGGCGGATCCGGCAGACCGGCACGACGGGGGTTCGATGAGCAAGGCAGAGCAGATCCTGGTGGCGCTCGGCGGCGGCGGCAACGTCGTCGACCTGGAGCCCTGCATCACGCGGCTGCGGGTCGAGGTGACGGACCCGCAGCGCGTCGACGAGGCCGCTCTCAAGGCGACCGGTGCGTTCGGTGTGGTGCGGTCCGGCCGCATCGTCCAGGTCATCGTCGGCCCCGAGGCCGACAACCTCGCCGCGGAGCTCGACGGCCTGCGCTGACGCAGGCGGGCGAGCGCGACGGAGCCCCGGGACCACGACCGTCCCGGGGCTCCGGCCGTCCTGCGTCGGCGCGGCGACCGCTCCGCACGCGGTGACGGTCCGGGGCGGGGTGCCGCAGCCGGAGCGCGAGCCGGCGTCAGCCGTCGTCGCGCGGCAGCTCGTCGTCGGGCGCGGGGGTCGCGCCGGCGGTGGTCGGGGCCTCGGACGTCGCGGTCCGCTCCCGGTGCGCGACGAGGGCGTCGCGCTGCCCGGCGAGCGGCACGTCCGCCGCCTCGAGCGCCTCCCGCACGGCGGAGCGCAGCGCCCGGGCGACGACCCACTGCCGGGCCGGGGCGGTGCGCTGGGTGACCTTGACCGTGACCGCGTCGAACGTCAGGTCCTCGGCGGTGGTCACGGTGGCGGACCCCTCGATGGCGTCGCCGAGCTCGGGGTCCTCCGCGAGCCGCGCCGCGGCGCCGACCAGGAGGTCGCGCACGTGCTCGAGGTCCGTGAAGTAGTCGACCTTGACCTCGACGACGGCGTTCGCCCAGCCCTGGGTCTTGTTGCCGACCCGGAGCATCGTGCCGTTCGGGACGTACCAGAGGGTGCCGTCGGCGTCCCGGATGTGGGTGACCCGCAGGCCGACGGCCTCGACGGTGCCCTCGGCGGCGCCGACGTCCACGACGTCCCCGACGCCGTACTGGTCCTCGAGCAGCATGAACAGGCCGGACAGGAAGTCCTTGACCAGGCTCTGGGCGCCGAAGCCGAACGCGACGCCGATGATGCCGGCGGACGCGATGAACGGGGCGATGTTGACGCCGAGCTGGTCCAGGACCAGCAGCACGACGATGCTGCCGACGACGATCCCGGCGGTCGAGCGCAGCACCGAGCCGATGGTGCGGGCGCGCTGGGTGCGCCGGGCGTTCTGGATCGGGCTGACCCTGCGCAGCGCGGCGGCGACCTCGGTCCCCCCGAGCGGCCGTGCGATGCCCCGTTGCAGCAGCGAGCTGCCCTCGGCGATGTGCTCGGTGACGACCTTGATCACCCGGCGGACCACCAGCAGCGCGATGGCGCCGAAGACCACGATGAGCGCGATCCGGACTCCCGGTCCGAGGAGCCAGGTCACGAGGCCGTCGGCACCGTCGCGCAGCTGTTCGGTCGGGTCGGTCTCGGCGGGCAGGACGGAGGACGGGAGGACGGCGGTCGACGGGTGCAGCACGGAGCTGAGCGAGGTCACGATCACGCAGCCACGCTAACGCCCGGCACGGCGTCGGCACCGCGGGGCGCGACGGGCGTCGGCCGGACCCGCACGCGGCCCGCACGGGACGCGCACACCACCTCGCGGTCAGCCCGTCCGGTCGACCCCCGCCCGGTCAGCCCGTCCGGTCGACCCCCGCCCGGTCAGCCCCGTCCGGTCCGCCACGAACTGCAGCTGCTCCACGGTCAGCCCGATCGTGCGGGACAGCGCCCGCCCACCGTGGCCGACGCCCTTCTCCCGCCGCACCAGCACCGGCGCGACCGCGGGGTCGGCGGTCGTGGCGTGCTGCAGCGCGGCGCCGAGCTTGCGGGCGTGCAGCGGGTCGACGCGGGTGTCGCCGTCGAAGATCGTGAACAGCGTCGCGGGGTACGCCGTGCCGGGCACGACGCGGTGGTACGGCGAGTACGACAGCAGCCAGCCGAGCTCGCGGGGGGTTCCCGCGTCGCCGTACTCGTCGGTCCAGGTGACCCCGAGCCCGAACCGCTGGTAGCGGACCATGTCGAGCAGCGGGGCGGAGCAGACGACGGCCGCGAACAGGTCGGGCTGCTGCGTGAGGGCGGCGCCGACGAGCAGGCCGCCGTTCGACCCGCCCCAGCACGCGAGCCGGTCCGGGGTGGTCCAGCCGGTGTCGACCAGGTGCCGGGCGACGGCGTGGAAGTCGTCGAACACGCGCTGCTTGTGCTCGCGGCGCCCGGCGCGGTGCCACGCCTCGCCCTCCTCGCCGCCGCCGCGCAGGTTGGCCACGACGTAGACGCCGCCGGCCTCGACCCACGCGAGGGTGGTGGCGGAGTAGGCGGGGTCGAGGGAGATCTGGAAGCCGCCGTAGCCGTAGAGGATCGTCGGGGCGGGGTCGAGCGGCCGGCCCTCGGCGTCGAGCGCGTCGGCGCGGGCGACGACGAACGCGCGCACCGGCGTCCCGTCGGGGCTGGTCGCCACGACGCGCTGCACCCGGACGTCGGGCAGGTCGGCGACGACCCCGGGCGGGGCCGCCCAGAGCGAGGTCGTCCCGGTCGAGGCGTCGATCCGGTGCACCTCGGTCACCGTGGTGTGGTCGGTGTAGGTGAACCACACCTCGGTGCCGCCCTCGGGCCGGGTGACCAGCCCGCCGATCGACCCGAGCCCGGGCAGCGCGACCGTGCCCGCGTCGCCGGGCAGCCGCTCGCCGGTGGCCGGGTCGTGGACGGTCACCTCGCTGACCGCGTGCCGGCGCCAGGCGGCGAGCAGCCGGACCGGCGCGGTGTCCTCGCCGCCGCCGTCGACCAGGGCCACGTCCTCCAGGACCGCCTCGGGGTCCTCGGCGAGCAGGGTGCGCCAGTGCGGGACCCCGGGGTCGGCGGGGTCCGCGACGGCGAGCCGGCCGCGGTCGGCGTCGAGCGTGGTGTGCAGGTACAGGCGGCCGTCGCGGCCGATCCACGGCCCGATCTCGGCGTCGTACCCCACGGCGACCTCCCGGAACGCGGGGACGGCACCCGGCTCGGTCGCGGCGAGGTCGGCGATCCACACGTCCGTGCGCGGGGCGGTGCCCGCGGCGGCGGTGACGAGCAGCCAGCGCCCGTCGCGGGACACCGAGACGCCGTAGTAGCTGGTCATGTCCAGGCCGGCCCCGAACACCTCGACGTCCTGCGCGGCGTCGGTGCCGACGACGTGGCGCCACACCCGGCGGTGGTACTGCCGCTCGTCGTCGGGCAGCTGGTCGGGGGCGAGCCGGCGCACGTAGTAGAAAGCCCGGCCGCCGGGCTCCCACGCCACCGGGGAGTACCGCGCCCGGTCGAGCGGCCCGTCGACGAGCTCGCCGGTCGCGACGTCCAGGACGTGCAGCACGCTCTCCTCGGTGCCGCCGTGCGACACCTGGTAGGCGAGCAGGTCGCCCTCCTTGCTCGGCTGCCACGCGTCGAGCGTCGTGGTGCCCGCGGGGTCCAGGACGACCGGGTCGACCAGCACCCGCTCGCGCTCGCCGCCGTCGGCACCGGGCTCGGCGACCACGACCACGGCGTGCTCGTGCTCCCCGGTGC
>DAMBCY010000134.1:5447-7996 GCA_032056255.1 Cellulomonas sp.
CGGTCGCCGCGCCAGACCGGCGGGCCGACGAACCCCGCGCCGAGCAGCGCCCCGAGCCGTGCGGTGAGCGGCCCGACGGCCAGCGGCCCGTCCGCGAGGTCGCCCGTGGAGAGCCGCACGCGGTAGGCGGTGTACAGCTCGTCCTGCGCCGTCGACCACGCCTCGGTCTCGTCCGACGCGGCGTCCTCGAGCCAGCGGTACGGGTCGGCGACGGCGCGGCCGTGCAGGTCCTCGACGAGGTCCAGGCGTCGAGCGGCCGGGTACGGGGGAGGGGTCATGCGCGCCACCCTACGGTGCGGACCGACCACCCGGACGTGCGGTGCACGGGGTCCCGGCCTGCGCGGCGACCCGCGCGCACGCACGTGCTCTGGCAGGATCGGCACGTGGCCGACGTGAACCCGTCCGAGTCCCTGGTACGCCTCGCGCGGGCGCACGGCGTCGCGCCCGAGTTCCAGGAGTTCAACGGCGGGCCGCGGCAGGTGTCCGCCACGACGCTGGTCGGCGTGCTCGGGGCGCTCGGCGTGGACGCCACCAGCCCGGAGCGGGTCGAGGTGGCGCTGCGGCACGCCGAGGACGTCCCGTGGCGCCGGGTGCTGCCCCCCGTCGTGGTGACGCGGCAGTCGCAGGAGACCACCGTCCCGGTGCACGTCACCCACGGCGACCCGGTGCGGGCCTGGGTCGAGCTGGACGCCGCGGAGGGCCACGGCCGTCGTGCCGCCGGTGCCGCGACCGAGCGTGTCGACCTGGCGCAGTCCGACGTGTACGTCGAGCCGCGGACCGTCGACGGGCGGCAGGTGGGCCGCGCGACGTTCGTGGTCCCCGCCGGGCTGCCGCTCGGCTGGCACCTGCTGCGCACGTCCGGACCCTCGGGGGAGGCGGCCAGCCCGCTCGCGGTCACCCCCGACCGCCTCCAGCTCCCCGCCCGGCTCGCGGACGCCGGCGCCCGGCGCGCCTGGGGGCTGATGGTCCAGCTGTACTCGGTGCGCTCGCGGCAGTCCTGGGGAGCGGGGGACCTGCGCGACCTCGCGGACCTGGCGTGGCTGTCCGGGCACGAGGCCGGCGCCCAGTTCGTGCTCGTCAACCCGCTGCACGCCGCCGAGCCGGTGCCGCCGCTGACGCCCTCGCCGTACCTGCCGACCACCCGCCGGTTCGTGAACCCGCTCTACCTGCGCGTCGAGGACGTCGCCGAGACCGCCTACCTGTCCTCCGCCGACCGCGCGCTGGTCGAGTGGTCCGCCGAGCAGGCGCTCGCCCTGGACACCGACGACGGGCCCATCGACCGGGACGTCGTGTGGGCGGCGAAGAAGGCCGCGCTGGACGTGGTGTTCGCGGTGCCGCGCACGCCCGCCCGGCAGTCGGCGTTCGACGACTTCCGGCGGCGCGAGGGCCGCGGGCTGGAGGACTTCGCCCTGTGGTGCGCCCTGGTCGAGCGGCACGGCCCCGGCCCGTGGCCCGCGGACCTGCGCGACCCCGCCGCGCCGGGCGCGCTGCGTGCCCGCACCGAGCTGGCCGACCGGGTGCAGTTCTTCTGCTGGCTGCAGTGGCTCGCGGACCAGCAGCTCGCCACGGTGCAGCGCACCGCGCACGAGGCCGGGATGTCGGTCGGCGTCATGCACGACCTCGCGGTCGGCGTGCACCCGCGCGGCGCGGACGTGTGGGCGCTCGGCCCGGTGCTGGCCCGCGGTGCGTCGGTCGGCGCCCCGCCGGACATGTACAACCAGCAGGGCCAGGACTGGTCGCAGCCGCCGTGGCACCCCGGCGAGCTGGAGCGCGTCGCCTACCGCCCCTACCGGGACATGCTGCGCACCGTGCTGCGGCACGCGGGCGCCGTCCGGATCGACCACATCATCGGCCTGTTCCGGCTCTGGTGGATCCCGCAGGGCAACGCCGCGTCCGACGGCACCTACGTGCGCTACGACCACGAGGCGATGATCGGCATCCTCGCCCTCGAGGCGCACCGCGCCGGCGCGGTCGTGATCGGCGAGGACCTCGGCAACGTCGAGCCCGGTGCCCGGCGCCACCTGGCCGAGCGGGGCGTGCTCGGCACCTCGATCCTCTGGTTCGAGAAGGGGGAGGGCGGCGGCCCGCTGCCGCCCGAGCAGTACCGGCGCCTCGCCCTGTCGTCCGTCACCACGCACGACCTGCCGCCCACCGCGGGGTACCTCGCGGACGAGCACGTCGCGCTGCGGGAGCGGCTCGGGCTGCTGACCGAGCCCGTGGCGCAGGTCCGGCGGGCGGCGCGGCTCGAGCGCGAGGCGGTGCTCGCCGCGCTGCACGCCCGCGGCCTGGTCGGCGACCACCCGTCCGAGCGCGAGGTCGTCGAGGCGCTGCACCGCTACGTGCTCGCGACGCCGAGCGTGCTCGTCGGCGTCTCCCTGGCCGACGCGGTGGGGGAGCGCCGCGCGCAGAACCAGCCCGGCACCGACCAGGAGTACCCCAACTGGCGGGTGCCCCTCGCGGACGGGTCGGGACGGCTCGTGCTCCTGGACGACCTCCTGGACAACGCCCGCTGGCGCTCCCTGGTCGCCGCCCTCGGCTGAGCCCCCTGC
>DAMBCY010000134.1:8006-9727 GCA_032056255.1 Cellulomonas sp.
CAGGATCGGCCGGGGGTCCCTGCCGGGGTCAGGCCTCGTGGTAGCGGCGGTCCGCCGCCTGGGCCGCCAGCAGGCGGCGGACGCCGTCACGCGCCTCGACCACCAGGCGACGCAGCGCGGGGGCCGCGTCCTCGTGCGCCGCCAGCCACGCGTCCGTCGCGCCCGCGACGTCGACCGCGCCCGGGCCGGTGTCGTCCGCGAGGTCGGTCGGGTACAGGCCCGTGACGATGTTCTGCGCCATCTCGTTGGTCCGTCCGGCCCAGACCCGCTCGAGCCCGTCGAAGTAGCGCGCGACGTACGGGCGCAGCAGCGTGCGCTCGTGCACCCGGCCGAAGCCGGTGATGGTCGCGGCCTGCAGGGCGTTCGGCAGCGTGTCCGCCTCGACGACGGCGGCCCACGCGGCGGCCTTCGCCTCGTCGGTCGGGACCGCGGCTCGGGCTGCGGCCGCGGCGCGCTGACCGGTGGCGGTCGGGTCGGCCTCGAGCTGCGCGTCGATCGCATCGGCCCCGGCGCGGCCGCCGGCGACCAGCGAGGTCAGCAGCTCCCAGCGCAGGTCGGTGTCGATGGACAGGCCCTCGAGCCGGGTGCCGCCGTCCAGCAGGGCGGCGACCGCGTCCAGCTGCTCGGGCGTGCCCGCGCGGGCGGCGAACGCCTTGACGAGCTGCAGCTGGGTGTCGCTGCCGGCCGGGGCGTCGGTCGCGAGCGTCCACAGCCGGTCGGCGGCGGCGACCTCGGTGGCCGACCGGTGCTCGGCGGCGACGTACAGGTCCAGCGCCGTGTGCAGCTGGCGGAGCAGGACGAGGACGACGGAGGAGTCGGTCTCGTGCGCGATGTTGCCGAGCAGCAGGTCCACGTAGTCGCGGGCCGGGGTCTCGCCGTCGCGCGTCGCGTCCCACACGGCGGCCCAGACGAGGGTGCGCGGCAGGGACTGCGTGAAGTCGCCGAGGTGCGCGACGGCGGTGGCGAGCGAGCGCTCGTCCAGGCGGACCTTCGCGTAGGCCAGGTCGTCGTCGTTGAGCAGCAGCAGGTCGGGGCGCTCCTCGCCGACCAGCGCGGGGACCTCGGTGCGCTCGCCGTCGACGTCGAGCTCGACGCGCTGCACCCGCTCCAGGCGGGTGGCGCCGTCGGGGCCGGCCACGACGTCGTAGCCGGCGACCACCAGGCGGTGCGGGCGCTGCACGGGGTGCGTCGCCGGGACCTCCTGGCGCACGGCCAGCGCGGTGATCCGCTCGACGCCGTCCGCGCCGACCTCGGAGGTGATCTCCGGGCGCAGCAGGGTGACGCCGGACTGCTCCAGCCACAGGGCGGACCAGGCCGACAGGTCGCGGCCGGAGGTCGCCTCCAGCTCGGTCAGCAGGTCGCGGAGCTCGGTGTTGCCCCAGGCGTGCTTCGCGAAGTACCGCCGCACCCCGGCGAAGAACTGCTCCTGACCCACCCAGGCGACGAGCTGCTTGAGCACGCTCGCGCCCTTGGCGTAGGTGATGCCGTCGAAGTTGACCTCGACGTCCTCCAGGTCGCGGATGTCCGCGGCGATCGGGTGCGTCGACGGCAGCTGGTCCTGCCGGTACGCCCACCCCTTCTCCAACGAGGAGAACGTGGTCCAGGCGGAGGTCCACGGGGTGGCCTCGGCGGTCGCGAGCGTGGAGGCGTACTCGGCGAACGACTCGTTCAGCCACAGGTCGTCCCACCAGCGCATCGTGACGAGGTCGCCGAACCACATG
>DAMBCY010000135.1:0-9717 GCA_032056255.1 Cellulomonas sp.
CGACCTGGTCACCGAGCAGTACCCGGAGATCACCGTCGAGTTCCAGACGGCGGACTGGGCGAGCTACTGGACCAAGCTCGTGGCCGACGTCAGCGGGGGCACGGACCTGTGCGTCGTCGGCGTGCAGAGCCTGCGGGTGCCCGGCGTGTCCGACCTGCTCCTGCCGCTCGACGACCTGATGGCGGACACCGGGATCGACCCGGCCGACTTCGACCCGAGCATCCTCGAGACGATGCAGGTCGACGGCGAGCAGAAGGGCGTGCCGTACGACTACGGGCCGCTCGTCATGTACTACAACAAGGACGTCTTCGCCGCCGCGGGCGTCCCGGAGCCCGCCCCCGACTGGACCGTCGAGGACTTCGAGTCCGCCCTCGCGGCGATCACAGCGACCGGCACCTACGGCACGATCGTCTACCCCAACGCCGACTACACCCTCCCGTGGACGCTCGCGCTCGGCGGCGTCCAGGCGGTCGGCGAGGACGGCGCGCTGGCGGTCACGGACCCCGCGTACGTCGACGCGTTCGAGACGCTCGCGTCCTGGGTGGACGCCGGGTACGCCCCGCCGGTGCCCGCCGGGTCCGGCTGGGCGCTCGACCAGTTCACCTCCGGGAACGTCGCGACGGCGGTCGACGGCCCGTGGAACCTCATCAACGCCGACGCCAGCGCGGGCTTCGACCTCGGCATCGCCCCGGTGCCGGCGGGAGCGGCCGGCCAGACCTCCGTCACCGAGGGGTCCGGCTTCGGCATCGCGCAGTCCTGCCAGGACCAGGAGGCGGCGGCCAGGGCGCTCTCGGTCATCACCGGGCCGGACGCGGCCGAGCAGCTCGCCTCGGCCGGGCGGGCGTTCCCCGCGCGCGTCGCCCAGCAGGAGCTCTGGTACGAGAACGTGGACGCCGACGCGCGGACGGCGCTCGAGTACGCGATCGAGCACACCGAGGCGCAGCGCACCACGGAGAACTGGACGTCGGTCGTGGACGCCTTCACGCAGTACGGGGTCGAGGCGCTGAACGGGGCGACCCCCGTGGCGGACTTCCTCGACCAGGTCCAGACCACGGCGGGCTCCGGATCGTGACCGCCACCGCGGTGCGGCCCGTCCCGCGCCGGCAGGCGACCCGGGTGACCCCCGGCCGCCGCCTGCGCGGGGAGGGTCGCACGGCGGCCGGCCTGCTCGCACCGTTGCTCGTCGGGTTCTCGGTGTTCACCGTCTTCCCCGTCCTGTACTCGCTCGTGATGAGCCTGTACGACTGGCCGGTGTTCGGGGACCGCGCGTTCCTGGGGGCGGGCAACTACGCCGCGCTGCTGCACGACCGGTCGTTCCGGACGGTGCTCGGGAACACCGCGCTGTTCGTCGCGGTCTACGTGCCCGCGAACGTCGCGATCAGCCTCGGGCTCGCGCTCTGGCTGCGCACGCCGGGCATCCGGGGCCGGAACCTGTACCGGGTGCTGTTCTTCCTGCCGGCGGTCACGCCGATCGTGGCGAACGCGGTGGTCTGGCAGCTGCTGTTCCAGCCCGGCGGCGTGGTCGCGAGCCTGTGGACCACGGTGGTCGGCACCCCGGCCCCGAACTTCCTCGGCGAGGCCGGCTGGGCGCGGCTGATCGTCGTGCTGATGGTGCTGTGGCAGGGCATCGGGTACAACACGCTGATCCTGTCGGCGGGCCTGGACGCGATGCCGGAGGAGGTCCTCGAGGCGTCCCGGATCGACGGCGCCGGGGCGCTGCGCCGGCTGCGGCACATCGTGCTGCCGCTGATCTCGCCCACGGTGTTCTTCGCCCTGGTCACCACGCTGATCGGCGCGTTCCAGGTGTTCTCGGAGCCCTTCATCCTCACGGACGGCGGGCCGGGCGACGCCACCGAGACCCTGGTCACGCTGCTGTTCCGCACCGGCTTCCGGCAGTACGCCATGGGCGAGGCGTCCGCCATCGCCTGGATCGTCTTCGTGCTGATCATCGCGGTCACCGCGGTGCAGTTCGCCGTGCAGCGGAGGTGGGTGCACTATGACGCGCGCTGAGACCGGCACCCTCGTCGGTGCACCGGCGCCCGGCCGTCGGGCCCCCCGGACCGGCCGGACCGTGCGCCGCGCGCTCTCGCAGGCCGCCGTCACGCTCGTGCTCGTCGGCTACCTGTTCCCGTTCGCGTGGATGGTGCTGACGTCGCTGAAGTCGAACGGCGAGGTGTTCACCACCCCGCCGCGGCTGCTCGGCGAGACGCTGCGGTTCGACAGCTACCCCCAGATGCTCGAGTACATCCCGTTCCTGCGGCAGCTCGGCAACAGCGTCGTCGTCGCGGCGAGCGGCGCGGCGATCGCCGTCGTGGTCTCGGTGTGCGCGGCGTACGCGTTCGCCCGGTTCACGTTCCGGGGCCGCGACACCCTGTTCCTCGTCCTGCTGACGGCGCTCATGGTGCCCCAGGAGGTCGTGGTCATCCCGATGTTCCAGATGATGCGCGTGGTGCAGTGGCAGGACTCCTGGCAGGCGCTCGTGCTGCCCTGGGCGTTCACGGTGTTCGGCACGTTCCTGCTGCGCCAGTTCTTCCTCAACCTGCCCCTGGAGGTCGAGGAGGCCGCCCGCCTGGATGGCGCGGGCCGGCTGCGGGTGCTCGCGCAGATCGTCGTCCCCATGGCCCGGCCCGCCATCGCGGTGCTCGCGGTGTTCACGTTCCTCGGCTACTGGAACAGCTTCCTGTGGCCGCTCATCATCGTCAGCTCCACCGACCACGCCACGCTGCCGCTCGGCCTGCAGATGTTCCAGGGCCAGAACGGCAACCAGTGGACGCTGCTCATGGCCGCCGCGACCTGCGCGGTGATCCCCATGGTGGTGCTGATCCTGGCCCTGCGCCGGCACCTGGTGTCCGGCATCGCCCTCGGCGGCCTCGGCGGCCGGTGACCCCTGGAGGACACATGATCGACCCGTGGGACGACGAGGCGCGCCGCACGCACGCCTGGGACTGGCTGCGGCAGCACCGGTTCGGCGTGTTCCTGCACTGGGGCGTGTACGCGCTGGCCGCGCGCCACGAGTGGGTGCGGTTCCGGGAGCGGATGGACGACGAGGCCTACCAGCGGTACCTCGACCACTTCGACCCCGACCTGTTCGACGCGGACGCCTGGGCGGCGGCGGTCGCCGACGGCGGTGCGTCCTTCGCGGTGCTCACGACCAAGCACCACGACGGCTTCTGCCTGTGGCCCAGCCCGGAGTCCGACTACACCGTCGCGCAGACGCCGTTCGGCCGCGGCGGCCGCGACGTCGTGCGCGAGTACGTCGACGCGTTCCGGGCCCGGGGCCTCGGGACCGGCCTGTACCACTCGCTCCTGGACTGGCACCACCCGGACTTCCCGGTCGACGGCTTCCACCCCCAGCGCGGGGCCGCGGACGTCGCCGAGCGCAACGCCGGCCGCACCGGAGCGGAGTACCGCCGCTACCTGCACGCGCAGCTCCGCGAGCTGCTCGGCGGGTACGGGGAGGTGCCCGTGCTGTTCGCCGACTTCTCCTACGACGGCGGCTACCCGAGCGACGAGGGCCCCGTGTGGGGCGGCAAGGGCGCCGAGGACTGGGGCTCGGACGCGCTCCTGGCGACGATGCGCGAGCTCCAGCCCGCGATGCTCGTCAACGACCGGCTGGGCATCGGGGCGGGCGACTTCCTGACGCCGGAGCAGTACCAGCCGGCAGGCCCGATGACCGAGGGCGGCGAGCCGCGCCCGTGGCTGGCGTGCCAGACCGTCGACGGCAGCTGGGGCTACGACCGGGACAACCGCGCCCCGAAGTCGCCCGGCCTGGTGCTGCGCATGCTGATCGACACCGTGTCGAAGGACGGCAGCTTCCTGCTGAACGTCGGGCCCGACGGCCGCGGCCGGTTCGGCGCGGACGCCCGGGAGGTGCTGGCCGGGGTCGGCGCCTGGATGGCGCTGCACCGGCGCGCGATCGACGGCGCCGGGGCCGCGCCCTGGACGCCGCCGGCGGACGCGCGCTACACCCGCCGCGGCGACCGGCTGTACCTGCACCTGTTCGCGTGGCCGTACGGGGCCGTGCACCTGCCCGGCCTCGCCGGCCGCGTGCGGTACGCCCAGCTCCTGGACGACGCGTCGGAGATCCCGATGACGGTCAGCGACCCGGACGCCCCGGCGTTCACCATCTTCGAGGGCGGTCAGCCGGCGGGGACGCTGACGCTGCACCTGCCGACCGTGCCGCCGGACGTGCTCGTCCCGGTGGTCGAGCTCGTGCTGGAGGAGGACTGACGTGCGGGTCGGGATCGACGTGGGCGGCACGAACACCGATGCGGTGCTGCTCGACGGCGAGCGCCTGGTGGCCTCGGTCAAGCGGTCGACCACGCAGGACGTCGCCGGCGGCGTGCTCGCGGCGCTGGGCGGGCTGCTCGAGGCGGCGGGCTCCGACGCGGCCGCGGTGGACGCGGTGATGATCGGGACCACCCAGTTCACGAACGCCGTCGTGGCCCGGCGCGACCTGGTGCGCACGGGCGTCCTGCGCCTGGGCCTGCCGGCCGGCACCGGCGTGCCGCCGATGCTCGACTGGCCCGGGGACCTGGTCGACCGGGTCGGCCGGCACACGGTCATGGCGCACGGCGGCCACGAGTACGACGGGCGGCCGATCTCGGCCCTGCGCCCGGACGAGATCCGGCGGGCCGCCGAGGAGTTCGCGGTCGCGGGGGTGCGGGCCGTGGCGATCACGTCGGTGTTCTCCCCGGTCGCCCGCGAGGCGGAGGTCGAGGCGCACGCGCTGCTCGCCGAGCTGCTGCCCGACGTGCACTTCTCCCTGTCGCACCGGATCGGCCGGATCGGCCTGGTCGAGCGCGAGAACGCCACGATCGTCAACGCCGCGCTGCTGGACGTCGCCGACCGGGTCACCCGCGCCTTCCGCAGCGCGCTCGAGCTCAGCGGGATCGACGCGCCCCTGTACCTGTCGCAGAACGACGGCACCCTGATG
Organism: Cellulomonas sp.; assembly: GCA_032056255.1. GTDB lineage: Bacteria > Actinomycetota > Actinomycetes > Actinomycetales > Cellulomonadaceae > Cellulomonas. The sequence continues at coordinate 4,937 of DAMBCY010000135.1, forward strand.
GACGTCATGTACGCCCGGGCGTACCCCGTGCTCACCTTCGCGTCCGGGCCCACCAACTCGATGCGCGGCGCCGCCCGCCTGTCCGGGCTCGACGACTGCATCGTCGTCGACATCGGCGGCACGACCTCCGACGTCGGCGCGCTGGCCGGGTCGTTCCCGCGGCAGGCCGGGTCCGAGGTCGACATCGGCGGGGTCCGGACGAACTTCCGGATGCCCGACGTGGTGTCGATCGGCATCGGCGGCGGCAGCGTCGTCGACCCCGCCGACCCCACCGCGGTCGGGCCGGCGAGCGTCGGGTTCCGCCTGCTGGAGGAGGGTCTCGTGTTCGGCGGGTCCACGCTCACGGCCACGGACGTCGCGGTCGCCGCCGGCACGGCGTCGGTCGGCGACCCGTCCCTGGTCCGGCACCTCGACCGCGCGTTCGTGCGGGCGGCGATGGCGTCGATGGCCGAGCGGATCGCCGCCCGGGTGGACGTCATGCGCAGCACGCCGCAGCCGGTCCCGGTGGTGCTGGTCGGGGGCGGGGCGATCCTCGCCAGCTCCGGGCTGCCCGGCGTCGACGAGCTGGTCGTGCCGGAGAACGCCGGGGTGGCGAACGCCCTCGGCGCGGCGATCGCGCAGATCGGCGGCGAGGTCGACCGCATCGACAGCCTCGGGGACCGCAGCCGCGCGGACGTGCTGCGCGCCGCGTGCGACGAGGCCGTGGAGCGCGCGGTCGCGGCCGGCGCCGAGCCCGGCAGCGTGCAGGTGGTGTCCGTCGAGGAGGTCCCGATCTCCTACCTGCCGGGCAGCTCGGTACGGATCAAGGTGAAGGCCGTGGGTGACCTGCGGGTCGAGGAGGTGGCACGGTGACGACGACGCCGACGACGGGCCTGCGGGCCGTCACGACCGCGGAGCTCCCCGCCCTGGCGCGCGGGGCCGCGCTGCTCGGCACGGGCGGCGGGGGCGACCCGTACGTGGGGCGCCTGCTCGCCGAGCACGCGCTCGGTCCCGACGGGCGGGTCCCGCTGGTCCCGCTGCACGAGCTGCCGGACGACGCGGTCGTCGCGGCGGTCGGGATCATCGGCGCCCCGACGATCGGCGTGGAGAAGCTCCAGGGGGCGCAGGAGACGGTGGACGCGATCGCCGCCCTGAGCTCCGCGCTGCCCCGGCCGGTCACGCACGTGGTGTGCACCGAGATCGGGGGGTCCAACTCCATGGTCCCGATCGTGGCGGCCGCGCGGACCGGGCTGCCGCTCGTCGACGCCGACGGCATGGGCCGCGCGCTGCCCGAGCTGCAGATGCTCACGCCCGGGCTGCGCGGCCACGCCGCGACACCGCTCGGGCTGGCGGACGAGAAGGGCAACACCCTGGTCATCCAGGCCCAGGACAACCGGTGGGCGGAGCGGCTCGCGCGCTCGGCCTCCGTGGCCATGGGCTGCTCGGCGTGCTACGCGATGTACCCCCTGAGCGGTGCGGAGGCGCGGGACGCCTACCTCCCGGGGACGCTGAGCTGGGCGTACCGCCTGGGGACGCTCATGGCCGACGCGCGGCGCCGGCACGACGACGTCGCGGCGGTCGTCGCCGCGGAGCTCGGCGGCGCGGTGCTGTTCCGGGGCAAGGTCGTGGACGTCGACCGGCGGACCGAGGGCGGGTTCACGGTCGGCACCGGCCGGCTCGACGGCATCGACGACTGGGCCGGCTCGGCGTTCACGCTGCGGTTCCAGAACGAGCACCTGGTGGCCGAGCGCGACGGCGAGGTGCTGGTCACGACGCCCGACCTGGTGTGCGTGCTCGACGCGGACGTCGCCGCGCCCGTCACCACCGAGGCGCTGCGCTACGGCATGCGGGTCACGGTGCTGGCGGCTCCGGCCCACGAGGCGTGGCGCACCCCCGGCGGCCTCGACCTGGTGGGGCCGCGGTACTTCGGGTACGACCTGGACTACCGGCCGTTCACCGCGGCGGCGGCTGGGGTCTGACCGCGGCGGCGGGCGGGCGGTGCGCGCCGAGCGCACCGGGCGGTGACGCCGGTGGGGGAGAGCCGGACGAGGGGGCGATCTGCTGGGAGGTCAGTTCTCCAGACGCGGCGTAGGCCCGGCATCAGGGAGATGCCGGGCCTACGCGTCGAGTGCCCCTAGGGGGACAGTTTGAGAACTTGTCCCATGCGGTAAAGGTCCTGGTCAGGAGGTTGCAGAAGGGCGCGCTGGCGCTTGGGAGTAGATCCGATGGGGGACGGCGAAGAGACGCCCGAGGGCATGTGGCGGCACCAAAGTGGACGATGAGAACTTCGCTGCCCTCGGCGTGTCGCGCTTCGCTAGTAGCCGACTGCGAGAGTGGTGTCGGGGTGTTGCAGCTTGCGAGCGCGTACGGGGTCCATCGCGACACGGTGCGTCGCTACATCGACAAGAGCCTGGTCGAGCGGCGCCGGCGGTCGGTGACCGTCGAGCGTCAGTCGCAGGCCGTGGAGCTGTATCGGTCCGGGCGAACGCTCGCGGAGGTTGCCGAGGTGATCGGGACGAGCAAGAAGACGGTGCTGCGGGTGTTGGACGACCTCGGGGTCAAGAGACGGCCGGCGGCCCGGCGGTCGAGCACGTTGGTGCTGGCTACCGAGGAAAGCGGGTGCGGCGTTCGGTGAGGACACGAACCGCCGATGGCGGGTCGCAGTGCGACGTGGACTCAACGCTACGGTGGCTGACAGCATCCTGAACCACTCACTGCGAGGAACCCGCCCGTGAGCCATCCAGTTGACTTGCTGGACCCCGCTACCTTCCAACAACTTGCCGCAGCGTTGGCTGCTCGTGCCCTTGGCCCGAAGATCCAGGCCTTTGGCCCTGGACCTGATGGTGGTCGCGACTTCGCCTTCCACGGCGTCCTGAGGTGGACATCGGAAGGGCAGCCGACGGACGTCTGGGATGGCTACACCGTCTTCCAGGTCAAGATGAAGGACGACGTGTCTCTCAACGGGAGAGCTCACGCGTCGTGGCTGACGGCCCAGATCAAAGACGAGATGGACGAGTGGACACGGCCGGACACGAACCGGCGGGAGATGCCGCAGTACCTGATCTTTGTCACCAACGTTCCGCTCACCGCGGTTCCTGGGACGGGTGGGTTCGACCGCGTCACCGACCTCGTCAACGACCACCTGAGGGAACTTCGCGGCTCGAAGCAGAAGGAGAGGGCGTCCCGGGCTCGCCGCCTGCGCATGTGGCGGATCTGGGACAGGAACCAACTGACGCTGTACCTCAACGCCTATCCCGAAGTGAGGGCGAGCTTTCGGGGGATGTTGACGGCAGGGGATGTGCTGGCTCACTTGCGCGAGGTGTCGCCGATCCTGCCCAGTGGGCAGTTGGAAGAGGCGCTGCAGGCTGACGCGGCCAAGCGACTTCTCGACGACCGCTATGTCTACTTCGAAGAGGCCGGCGCCGATCCTGACGACAAGACGCTGCTGCACGACGTGGTCATCGATTTGCCTGTTGCTACCGCGAATGGTGACAGCGCGAGGCTGGTTGAGCGTGTTGTTGCCTCTTCGGACCTTTGCCTTCGACCAGGTGCGCCGTTCGTTCCCAAGCAGCGTCACCTCGTCGTCGCTGCCGGTCCGGGAAACGGCAAGTCGACCGTGAGTCGGTTCCTCGCTCAGGTGTACCGAGCGGCGATCCTCGAGGGTGCGCACACCGGTGAGCAGCATCAGAAGGTCGTCGACGGCGTTCGCCAGGCGATGGACAGGATCGGCGTTCCGTGGCCCAAGAACCGCCGATGGCCGGTCCGCATCGACCTCGCGGAGTACAGCGAGCGCTTCACCAGCGATGACCAACCCACCATGTTGCGGTGGATCGCTGAGAAAATAGACCGCGCCTCGTCGCTCGGCGAGGTCTACCCCTACCACATCAAGTCGTGGCTCAAGCAGTGGCCTTGGCTGCTCATCCTCGACGGTCTTGACGAAGTGACAGACCGCAACGTTCGACGCAAGCTTATCCGCGAGATTGAGGCATTCGTGGCGGCGGCCGATGCCGACGACGCGGACCTCCTCGTCGTGGTGACGACTCGTCCGACTGGGTACACCGAGGAGATCGACCCCGACCAGTTCGGGCGGCTGGACCTCGCGAGACTGACGCCAGCTGAAGCCGTTGCGTACGGCAGACAGGTCACTGCGGTCCGGCTAAAGGATGAGAGGGAACGGCGAGATCGCGCTATCTCGCGGCTGGGAGCGGCCGCGACGAATGACACGCTTCGCCACCTAATGCAGACACCACTGCAGGTGCTCGTCCTCACCTTGGTGCTCGAGGCCAATGCTCAGTTGCCCGCCGACCGGTACGGGCTGTTCGAGCACTACTACGACACTGTGTTTCGCCGCGAGACGAACAAGCCGAACGCTCTGTCGCGGCTGTTGCAGGAGTACCGGACCCACATCGACGAGTTGCACGCCGAGATTGGGTTCGAGCTGCAGTGCCGCAGCGAGCTTGCTGATGGCGCAACGGCATCGTTGAGTCTTGAGGAATTCCGGCAGCGCGTCGAACACCTGCTTGGCCGAGCCGGCTACGACGTGGCTGGCGAGAACATCGCGGTGGTGGACCAGTTCGAACAAGCAGCCACGCAGCGACTTGTGCTTCTTGCTCCAAGGCCAAGCGGCGGCGTCGGCTTCGAGATCCGGTCCTTGCAGGAGATGATGGCAGCGAAGCGGATCACCCGGTCTCAGGACTCGGCGTTCGACGCTCTGTGTGTCGCGGCGGTCAGCCCGCATTGGCGCAACACCTGGATTTTCGCGGCTGGGCGGGTCTTCGCGGACTGGGACGGCAAGATGCGTC
>DAMBCY010000136.1:0-4867 GCA_032056255.1 Cellulomonas sp.
CGAGCGTCCGCGTCCCGCGCCGCCGCCGGCCGCCGCGGACCGGCGCCCGCCGCCGAGCAGCGCCCGCGCGCGGGCGACGGCCGCGTCCACCTGCTCCGACGAGGCGTCGGTGTGCCCGACCGAGGGCACCGCGCCGGCGCGGACGAGCGCCGCGACGACGTCGTCCAGCACGCCGCCCTCGGCCGCGCCGTGGCCGTCGGCGACGCCGGGGACCTCGGGCGCGATCGTCATGGTGACCAGGTGCCCGCGTGCGGCCCGGGCGAGGTCGGTCACCAGGGCGGGGTCGCCGGTGAGCATGTCGGCCGGGTTCTGCGCCCCGCACCGGTCGGAGGACAGGAACGGCCCCTCGGCGTGGATGCCGACGAGGTCGCCGGACTCCACGAGGTCCGCGAGCAGCGCCGCGCGCTCGAGCAGCACGTCCCGGGGGGCGGTGACCAGCGAGGCGACCAGGGCGGTGGTCCCGTGCCGCAGGTGCTCGCGGGCGGCGACCAGCACCTCCTCGGGGGTGGTCGCGTCCGGGAAGCTCGACCCGCCGCCGCCGTGGTCGTGCACGTCCACGAGGCCGGGCAGCAGGGTCGTGCCGGGCGCCGGGACCGGGGGCAGCTCGTCGGCCCAGGTGCCGGGCAGCTGCGCGGCGGGCCCGACCCAGGCGATCCGGCCGCCGGACAGGACCACGGCCCCGTCGGGCAGGACCTCTGCCGGGGTGACCACCTCCCCGCGGAGGACGACGTCGGCGGGGGCGGTCTCGGCACGGGTCACGGGATCCATCATGGCGTACCCCCGCACCCCGCAGGCACCCCCGGAGGTCCCGGCGACCGACCGTCCTCAGAACAGCCGGGAGTCCACGTCGTCGACGCCCCGCATCGCGTCGTAGTCCAGCACGAGGCACGCGATGCCGCGGTCGGTGGCCAGGACCCGGGCCTGCGGCTTGATCTCCTGCGCGGCGAACACCCCGCGCACCGGACGCAGCAGCGGGTCCCGGTTGAGCAGCTCCAGGTAGCGGGTCAGCTGCTCGACGCCGTCGATGTCGCCGCGCCGCTTGATCTCCACGGCCACCGTCGCGCCGGCCGCGTCCCGCGCGAGGATGTCGACCGGGCCGATCGCCGTCGGGTACTCGCGCCGCACCAGGGTGCTGCCGGACCCGAGCACGTCGATCTGCGCGGCCATCAGCTCCTGGAGGTGCGCCTCGACGCCGTCCTTGATCAGCCCGGGATCGACGCCGAGGTCGTGGGCGGAGTCGTGCAGCACCTCGTGCACCTCGATGACCAGGCGGTCGTCGGACTTGGCGTGCTGCACGGTCCAGACCTGCCGGACGCCGCGCTCCGCGTCCTCGCCGGTCGCGTCCGCGGTCTGCAGCGAGCACGGCGGGCTCATCCAGTTCAGCGGCTTGTACGACCCGCCGTCCGAGTGCAGCAGGACGGAGCCGTCGGCCTTCACGACCACCAGGCGGGTCGCCAGCGGCAGGTGGGCGTTGAGCCGGCCGCTGTACCGGGCCGAGCAGCGCGCGACGAGCAGGCGCATCGGGGAGGACCTCCTTCGGGCGTCGGACGGCGGGGCGGGCGGGACCTCAGATGACCGTCCGCGCCACGGGCGGGGCGGCCTCGAGCCAGGACGTGAGGCCGGCGTAGGCCTCGGCGGACATCATCAGCTCGACCTCGTCGCCCTCGCCCACCCGGCACCGCACGAAGAGCGGGCCGCCGGTCGACCCCCCGTCGACGCGCCGCCGCTCGAGGACGGCGATGGCCCCGCGGGGCCAGACGTGCTCGGGCCGCGGGGCCAGGGTCCGGGTGCGCCACCAGTAGAGGTCCCGGGCGCCGTAGTGCGCGACGCCGGACACCCAGCGGTCGCGGACGTGCAGGGCGCACGAGAACGACCCCACGCGCCGCTTGAGCGTGTGCCGGCGCTGCACCGCCAGGGCGCCGAGCGCGAGGACCACCAGGACCGGCACGAGCGCGACGAGCGCGATCTGGACCGACACCGGTGCGGCCCGTCAGCGGGCGGACGTGCCGGAGGACACCGCCTCGGCGGCGTCGACGACGACGGTCACCTGGTCGGCGTCGACGGACAGGAACCCGCCCTCGACCGACCAGCGGTGCACCGCCCCGCCGGACTCGATGACCCGGACCTCGCCGCGCCGGAGCACGGAGAGGACCGGGGTGTGCCCGGCGAGGATGCCGATCTCGCCGTCGGACGCGGGCGCGCTGACCTGCCGCGCCTCGCCCGACCAGATCGTGCCGTCGGTGTCGACCAGGTCGACCTCCAGCCCGGCCATCAGACGCCGTACTCCTTCTGGATGCGGGCCCAGTTGCGCTCGAGGTCCTCGAGGCCGCCGATGTTGAAGAAGGCCTGCTCGGAGATGTGGTCGAACTCGCCGTCCGCGATCCGCTGGAACGCCTCGACGGTCTCCGACACCGGGACCGTGGAGCCCACGACACCGGTGAACTTCTCCGCCATGTAGGTGTTCTGCGAGAGGAACTGCTGGATGCGGCGCGCGCGCGCCACGACCGTCTTGTCCTCCTCCGACAGCTCGTCGACGCCGAGGATCGCGATGATGTCCTGCAGCTCCTTGTTGCGCTGCAGGATGGACTTCACGCGGGTGGCGACGTCGTAGTGCGTCTGGCCCACGTAGCGCGGGTCGAGGATGCGGCTGGTCGAGGCCAGCGGGTCCACCGCGGGGTACAGACCGCGGGACGCGATCTCGCGGGAGAGCTCGGTGGTCGCGTCGAGGTGCGCGAACGTCGTGGCCGGCGCCGGGTCGGTGTAGTCGTCCGCGGGCACGTAGATCGCCTGCAGCGAGGTGATCGAGTGGCCGCGGGTCGAGGTGATGCGCTCCTGCAGGAGGCCCATCTCGTCCGCGAGGTTCGGCTGGTAGCCCACCGCGGACGGCATCCGGCCGAGCAGCGTCGACACCTCGGACCCGGCCTGCGTGAACCGGAAGATGTTGTCGATGAACAGCAGCACGTCCTGCTTCTGCACGTCGCGGAAGTACTCCGCCATGGTGAGCGCCGACAGGGCGACGCGCAGACGGGTGCCCGGCGGCTCGTCCATCTGGCCGAAGACGAGGGCGGTCTTGTCGAAGACGCCCGCCTCCTCCATCTCGACGATGAGGTCGTTGCCCTCACGGGTGCGCTCGCCGACGCCGGCGAACACCGACACGCCGCCGTGGTCCTGCGCGACGCGCTGGATCATCTCCTGGATGAGGACCGTCTTGCCGACGCCGGCACCGCCGAACAGGCCGATCTTCCCGCCCAGCACGTACGGCGTGAGCAGGTCGATGACCTTGATGCCGGTCTCGAACATCTGCGTCTTCGACTCGAGCTGGTCGAAGGCCGGGGGCTTGCGGTGGATCGGCCAGCGCTCGGTGACCTCGAACTTCTCGTCGGGCTGCAGGTTCAGCACCTCGCCGGTCACGTTGAACACGTGGCCCTTGGTGATGTCCCCGACCGGCACGCTGATCGGGGCGCCGGTGTCGGTGACCTGGGCGCCGCGGACGAGGCCGTCGGTCGGCTTCAGCGCGATCGCGCGCACCAGCGAGTCGCCGAGGTGCTGGGCGACCTCGAGCGTCATCGTGAACGACGACTCGCCCTCGCCCTGACCGGCCAGGTCGATGTCGACCGTCAGCGCGTTGTAGATGTCGGGGATCTGGTCCGCGGGGAACTCGATGTCCACGACGGGCCCGATCACACGGGCGACGCGGCCCACGCCGGGGGTGGCCGTGGTGTCCTTCGCGTCGACGGTGGTCGCGGTCATGTCTGCCTGCCTTCGGTCGACCGCCGGGGAGCCGGCGGGCTGGTTCGGTTCGTGCGGTCGGGCGTTCGGGTCAGGAGGCGAGCGCGTCGGCGCCCGACACGATCTCGCTGATCTCCTGGGTGATCTCGGCCTGGCGGGCCTGGTTCGCCAGCCGCGTGTACATGCGGATGAGGTCCTCGGCGTTCTCGGTGGCCGTGTGCATGGCGCGCTGCCGGGAGGCGAGCTCCGAGGCGGCGGCCTGCAGCAGGCACGAGAAGATGCGGCTGCGGACGTACCGCGGCAGCAGCGCGTCCAGCACCTCGGCGGCGTCGGGCTCGAAGTCGTAGAGCGGCAGCGCCTCGTGCTCGCCGGCGACCGCGACCCCCTCGACGACCTCGAGCGGCAGCATCCGGATCACCTGCGGGCGCTGGCTCACCATGTTGACGAACTGGGTCGACACGATGTGCAGCTCCCCCACGCCACCCTCGTCGGCCGGGGCCGCGAAGGCGTCGAGCAGCGTGTTCGCGATCTCCTCCGCCAGCTCGGACGTCGGGGCGTCCGACTGCCCGGTCCACGCGGCGGCGAGCTCGCGGCCGCGGAACCGGTAGTACGACTCGGCGCGGCGGCCGCTGAGGTACAGCGCGACCTCCTTGCCCTCGCCCTCGAGCCGCTCGACCAGCCGCTCGGTCTCCCGGATCACCGACGCGGAGTACGCGCCCGCCATGCCGCGGTCCGAGGCGATCAGCAGCACGGCGACCCGGTTCGTGTCCGCGCGCTCCGCGAGCAGGGGGTGGCGCACGTCCGAGTGCGTCGCCACGGCCGACACCGCCCGGGTGATCGCCCGGGCGTACGGCGAGGCCGCGGCCATCCGGTCGCGCGCGCGCCCGATGCGGGACGCGGCGATGAGCTCCTGCGCGCGGAACATCTTCTTGAGCGACTGGGTCGACCGGATCCGCTGCCGGTAGACCCGCTGCTGCCCTGCCACGCCTCAGGCCTTCTTCTGGCGGACGATCTGCTCCTGCTCGACCGGCGTCTCGTCCTCGGGCTCGGCGGCACCGACCAGGGGCGAGCCGTCGGCCGTGAGGAAGTTGGCGCGGAACTCGTCGACCGCGGTCGCGAGGGCCGCCTCGACGTCGTC
>DAMBCY010000136.1:4877-9709 GCA_032056255.1 Cellulomonas sp.
ATCGAGGTGAGCACGTCGGTGTTCCGGCGCAGGTGGTCCAGCAGCTCGGTCTCGAACCGCCGGACGTCGTCGACGGGGACGTCGTCGAGCTTGCCCTTGGTGCCGGCCCAGATCGACGCCACCTGCTCCTCGACCGGGAACGGCGAGTACTGGGGCTGCTTGAGCAGCTCCATCAGGCGGGCGCCTCGGGTCAGCTGCGCGCGGGACGCGGCGTCCAGGTCGGACGCGAACATCGCGAACGCCTCGAGCGAGCGGAACTGCGCCAGGTCCAGCTTCAGCGTGCCGGAGACCTGCTTCATCGCCTTGACCTGCGCGGCACCACCGACGCGGGACACCGAGATGCCGACGTCGACCGCGGGGCGCTGGTCCGCGTTGAACAGGTCCGACTGCAGGAAGATCTGGCCGTCGGTGATGGAGATGACGTTCGTCGGGATGTACGCCGAGACGTCGTTCGCCTTGGTCTCGATGAAGGGCAGGCCGGTCATCGAGCCGCCGCCCAGCTCGTCCGACAGCTTCGCGCAACGCTCCAGCAGGCGGGAGTGCAGGTAGAAGACGTCACCCGGGTAGGCCTCGCGGCCCGGCGGACGACGCAGCAGCAGCGACACGGCGCGGTACGCCTCGGCCTGCTTCGACAGGTCGTCGAACACGATGAGGACGTGCTTGCCCTGGTACATCCAGTGCTGGCCGATGGCCGAGCCGGTGTACGGGGCGAGGTACTTGAAGCCGGCCGGGTCGGACGCGGGGGCCGCGACGATCGTCGTGTACTCCAGCGCGCCGGCCTCCTCGAGGGCGCCGCGCACGGAGGCGATCGTGGAGCCCTTCTGGCCGATGGCGACGTAGATGCAGCGGACCTGCTGGCTCGGGTCGCCGGTCTCCCAGTTGGCCTTCTGGTTGAGGATCGTGTCGATCGCGATCGCGGTCTTGCCGGTCTGGCGGTCGCCGATGACGAGCTGGCGCTGGCCGCGGCCGATCGGGATCATCGAGTCGATGGCCTTGATGCCGGTCTGCAGCGGCTCGTGCACCGACTTGCGGGCCATGACGCCGGGGGCCTGCAGCTCGAGCGCGCGACGGCCCTCGGACGCGATCTCCCCGAGACCGTCGATGGGCTGGCCCAGCGGGTCCACGACACGACCGAGGAACGCGTCGCCGATCGGCACGGACAGCACCTCGCCGGTGCGGCGGACCTCCTGGCCCTCCTCGATGCCGGTGAACTCGCCGAGCACGATGACACCGATCTCGCGCACGTCGAGGTTCAGGGCCAGGCCCAGGGTGCCGTCCTCGAAGCGCAGCAGCTCGTTCGCCATCGCGCCGGGCAGCCCCTCGACGCGGGCGATCCCGTCGCCGGCGAGGGTGACGCGCCCGACCTCCTCGGCGGCGACGCCGGTCGGCTCGTACGTCGTGACGAAGCTGTCCAGCGCGGCGCGGATGTCCTCCGGCCGGATCTGCAGCTCGCTCATGGCATCTCTCCTGTCGTGTCGCACGCGCCGCGTGCGCTCCCACGTGTTGTCGTGCTGATCCGGGCGGCGCCGCCGCCCGGGTCAGCTGGCCAGTCGTCGTCGGGCGTCCGCCAGCCGTGCGAGCACGGTCGCGTCGATCACCTCGGGCCCGACCTGCACGCGCAGGCCGCCCAGGACGTGCGGGTCCACCTGGACCTGCACCTGCATCTCGCGGCCGTACACCCGGGCGAGGATCGCCCCGAGCCGGTCGCGCTGCGCCGCACCGAGGTCCGCCGCGGTGAGCACCGTGGCGACCGTGCGGCTGCGCCGCTCGGCGATCAGGTCGCCGAGGTGCCCGAGCGTCGCCACGAACCGGCGCCCGCGCGGCGCCACGGCGGCACGGCGCGCGAGCACCCGCGTCGCGGGGGCGCCACCGCCGCCGAGCAGCCGGTCGGCCAGGTCGCCACGCGCCTCGGCGTGCACGGAGTCCTCGTAGAGCAGCCGGCGCACCTCGCGCTGGCCCGCCAGCGCCCGGCCGATCCGGAACAGCTCGTCCTGGACCTGCTCGATCGTGCCGTCCGCCTCGGCCGACGCGAGCACACCGGCGAACGCCAGCTGCTCCGTCGCCTCCGCGAGGTCGCCCTCCTCGGACCACCGCGACCGCACGAGCCCCTGCGCGGCCTCGACCACGCGCGGGTCGGCGGCCTGCAGCAGCCGGGCCACCAGCGCGGCCTTGGCCTCGCCCTGCGCCGACGGGTCGGTCAGGGTGCGCCGCAGCGAGCCGGACGAGTCCAGCGCGTCGACCAGCGCGAACAGCTGCTCGCCGAGCAGCCGCCCCTCGACGCCGGCCTCGCGCAGCACCGGCTCGAACCGGCCCTCCGCGGCGACCAGCGACGCCCGGCTCGTCCCGCGCATCAGCTTCCCTTGCCCGCGGTGGTGGTGGTCTGCGCGTCGAGCTCGTCCAGGAACCGCTCGACCACGCGCGACCGGCGCGCCTCGTCCGCGAGCGACTCGCCCACGATCTTCGAGGCGAGCTCGGTGGCCAGCGTGCCGACGTCCGCGCGCAGGGAGACGGCCGCCTGCTGGCGCTCCGCCTCGATCTGCCGCTGGGCGGTCTCGGTGATCCGGGACTGCTCGGCGGTGGCCTTCTCCCGGGCCTCCGCGACGATCTGGCCGGCCTCGGTACGCGCGTCCTCCCGGATGCGCGCGGCCTCGGTGCGGGCGTCCTGGAGCTGCTGCTCGTACTCGGCCTTCGCCGCGGCAGCCTCCTCCTGGGCGTGCGCCGCCTGGGCCAGGCCGCCCTCGATCTTCGCCGTGCGCTCGTCGAGCACCGCCTGGAACTTCGGCAGCACGAGCTTGGCGAACACGACGGCGATGACGATCAGGACGACCGACGACCACAGGATGTCGTAGCCGGCCGGGACCAGCAGGCGCCAGCCCTCGACCGTCTCGGTCTCCGCCGCGAGAAGGCTCGCCACTGCGCCCGGGGTCGGGAGCGCGGCGGTGATCACGAGAAGAGGAAGCCCGTGATGAGGCCGAGGAGACCGAGCACCTCGACGAAGCCGATACCGATGAACATGGTGGTCCGGAGCTGGCCGGCGACCTCGGGCTGGCGCGCCATGCCCTCGACGGTCTTGCCGATCAGGATGCCGAGGCCGATGCCCGGGCCGAGCACCGCGAGGCCGTAGCCGACGGTCGCGATGTTGCCCGAGACGGCGTTCTCGGCCGCAAGGATGACGCTGGGGTCCGCGAGAAGAGACACGCTGTGCTCGTTCCTTCCGTTTGGCCACCGACCGGTCGGTCGGCGGTCGTCTCAGTACCGGTCGCCGCTGACGACGGCCGGGGAGTGCTGGGTCAGTGCTCGTCCTCGATCGACTGGCTGAGGTACACGGCCGTCAGGACGACGAAGATGTAGGCCTGCAGCGCCGCGACGAACACCTCGAACAGGGTGATCGCGAAGCCGCCCGCCAGGGTGAGCGCGCCGAACGGCTTGAGGACGCCGCTCGCCTCGAACAGCAGGAACTGGGTGGCCGAGAAGCAGAGCACCAGCATGAGGTGCCCCGCGACCATGTTGGCCATGAGCCGGATCGCCAGCGTGACGGGCCGGAGCACGAACACCTGGAGGAACTCGACCGGCGTCAGCAGCACGTAGAGGAACGGCGGGACGCCCGGGGGGAACAGGCTGCTCCGGAGGAAGCCGCCCACGCCGTGCGCCTTGACGCCGGCGCCGATGTACATGACGTACACCCACAGGGCCAGCATCACGGGCAGGCCGATCAGCGACGTCCCCGCGATGTTGAGGAACGGGATGACGCCCGTGATGTTGAAGGCGAAGATCGCGAAGAAGATCGTGGTGAGGAGGGCGACGTACCTGCCGGCCTTCTCCTTGCCGATGATGTCCTCGGCCACGTTGACCCGGACGAAGTCGAGCAGCAGCTCCGCCATGTTCTGGCCGCGGCGCGGGACCAGCCGCGCACGTCGGGCGGCGATCACCATGACGACCAGCAGCACCGCGACGGCGACGAAGCGCACGACCTGGATGCGGTTGATCTCGAAGATCGTGCCCTCGAACCAGATGGCCGGCGGGAAGAACTCGGCGATCGACGGCTTGTGGAACCCGGACTCGCCTTCGGCAGCGAGCGGCAGGATCGTCGCAAGGCTGGACAGAGCAGTCTCCTGTGAGTCGAAGGCTCCGACGGGCGGTCCCTGAGGGGTCACGCCACCGGGACCCGGCCGTCGTGGGTGGTTCGGGGGAAGCCTAGCCCATGGCCGGGCCGCCGCCGCCCGCGTCGTCCGGATTCGGGACCTTCGACCCAGTCCCGGAGGGTGACACATAGGGGACCCTGCCCCGCGACACGGCCCGGTAGTCCAGCAGCGCCGATCCGATCACGGCCACGGCCACCACGACGGCCAGCACGTAGCGGTCGTAGAAGTCCGCGCCGCGCAGCACCGCGAGCAGGACGATCACCACCGCGATCTTGCCCAGCCAGGTGCCCATGACGACGGCCATCATCGTGCCCGGGGCGACGTGCGAGGTCCGCAGCATCGCCACCGTGGTGGTGCCGGAGAACACGAGCGCGATCGCCGCGCCGATCAGCGCACCCCAGACGCCCGGCAGGCCGGCGACCAGCCAGCCGACGGCCACGCCGAGGACGGTCACGCCGGCCACCAGCACGATCATGTCGCGCAGCGCGCGGCGGAAGACGGCGGCGACCTCGGGGGCGTCCCCGGGACGGGGTGCGGCGGGGGGTGTCGTCGGCCGGTCGGGGTCGGTCATCGCTCGGTCTTCGTCGGGGTCGTCGGGTCGGTGGCGGTCCGCGGCCGGGGCGCGGGCGCGGCGAGCACCGGGCCGGCCGGGGACGCCGTCACGGCGTGCCAGGCCTGCCGGCGCGCGCC
>DAMBCY010000137.1:0-8772 GCA_032056255.1 Cellulomonas sp.
CGGTCGCAGCGGGCCGGCCCGCCGACGCGCGCGCCTGCTGGGCCGCGGCCGCCATCTCGGCGCGCATGCCCGCCATCGACCCCGCGACCTCGTCCCGCACCTGCGCCGCCAGGTCGCGCACGGTCGCGGCGAGCTCGTGCTCGAGCGCCACGAGCTCGCCCCGGTGCCGCTCGAGCTCCTCGTGCCCGCGCGCGGTCAGCGTGTACAGCGTCTTGCGGCCGGCCTCGGCCCGGACGACCAGCCCCTCCTCCTCGAGCCGGGCGAGCCGCGGGTAGATCGTCCCGGCGCTGGGCCGGTACATGCCCCCGAACCGCCGGCTCAGCGCCGTGATCAGCTCGTACCCGTGCTGCGGCCCCGCGTCGAGCAGCGCCAGCAGGTACAGCCGGAGCTGCCCGTGGGCGAAGACGGCCATCAGGAGCCCGCGCCCGGTCCGCCCGTCGCGGCGTCGACCACGGGCTCGGCGAGCGGGGCGCCGTGCAGCACGGTGAGGTGGCCGGAGACGGTCTGGGAGGTGACGAAGCACGTGGCCTGCGGGTCGCGCAGGTCGACCGTGGTCCGCCCCGGCCGGCGGTCGCCGTGCTCGACGCCGTCGACGACGACCCGCCCGGACACGCTGCGCGCCTCGATGCCGACGCCGTGGCCGGCGGGGAGCCGGACCGCGACGTCGCCGGACACGGTGCGCACCTGGAGCACGGAGCTGGGGGCGAGGCAGTCCAGGGTGACCTCGCCGGACACGCTGGTCACGGTGACCCGGGAGAGCGCGCCCGAGGCCGTCACGGCACCGGAGACGGTCCCCGCGGAGAGGTCGCCGACGTGGTCCCGGACGACCACGTCGGACGAGACGCTCTTGGTCGACAGCGCGCCGTGCGTGCCGTCCACGACCACCTGCCCGCCGACGGTGGACACCGACGCGTCCTGCTGCACACCCGCGAGCAGCAGGTCGCCGTTCACCGAGCCGAGGGACGCGGCCACCGAGCGCGGCACCGCGACGTGCACCTCGACGCCGTCGCGCTGGTGCGGGCCGCGCAGGCGGTCGAGCAGGCCGTCGAGGCCCGTGACGGAGCGGACGCCCGCCCACAGCGCGCCGTCGGCGTAGGTGACCTCCAGCGGGAGCCCGTCGACGCGGTGCACCTCCAGCCGGGTGGTGGTGACCGTCGGGTCGTCGTGCGCGACGACGTCGACCCGGCCGCCGTTCACCTGGACGCGCAGCGTGCGCACGCCCTCGATCTCGATGACCTGCGGGCCGATGACGACCCAGGACTCCGTGGCCATGGCGTTCTCCTCGTTCGGGCTGCCGGACCGACGCACCGACCCCCGGGGCACCACCGCACCGCCGGCAGGTCGAGATATGTCGCGTCCAGACACGATATATCGCGTCTACCGTCCCGGCAAGAGCGGGCGAGCACCCCGCGGCGGGGTGCGGGGATCAGGAGACCAGGCCCTCCGCGCGCAGCTCGACCGTGAGGTCCTGCGGGTTGGTCGCGACGGCGAGCGCCTCGTCGTAGGTGATCGAGCCGGCCTGGACGAGGCGCACCAGGTGCTGGTCGAACGTCTGCATCTTGTAGTAGCCGCCCTGCCGGATCAGGTCCACCAGCGGCTCGGACCCGGCCGGGTCGACGATGGCCTCGGCGGTCCGGCCGGTGTTCACCAGGACCTCGATCACCGCGGTGCGCCCCTGGCCGTCGGCCCGGCGCGCCAGGCGCTGCGACACGATCCCGCGCAGCGCCTGCGCCAGCGCCACCCGCACCTGCTGCTGCTCGTGCGGCGGGAAGAAGTCGATGATCCGGTTCACGGACTCGGCGGCGTCGATGGTGTGCAGCGTCGACAGCACGAGGTGCCCGGTCTCGGCCGCGGACATCGCGGCGCGCACGGTCTCGACGTCGCGCATCTCGCCGACGAAGATCACGTCCGGGTCCTGCCGCAGGGCGGCGCGCAGCGCGACGGTGAAGTCCGCCGTGTCCTGCCGGATCTCGCGCTGGGAGACGATGCCGCGCTTGTCGGGGTGCAGCACCTCGATCGGGTCCTCGATCGTGACGATGTTGGCCTCGCGGAGCGTGTTGATGAGGTCGACCATCGACGCCAGCGTCGTCGTCTTGCCCGAGCCGGTCGGACCGGTGACCAGGACGAGGCCGCGCGGCTCCAGGGCGAGCTCCCCCACCACGTCCGGCAGGCCCAGCTCCGAGAGCGACTGCGCCCCCATCGCGACCAGCCGGAACACCAGGCCGTACGTGCCGCGCGCCTGGTACGCGTTCACCCGGAACCGGCCGACGCCCGACAGCGAGAACGCGAAGTCGGCCTCGTGCGTGCGGGCGAAGCTCTCGACGAGGTCGTCCGGCAGCACCTCCCCGAGCATGTGCTCCGTGTCCCGCGGCGACAGCCTCGGCACCTGCAGCCGGCGCAGGCGGCCGTCCACCCGCACGCGGGGCTCGGACCCGACCTTGACGTGCAGGTCGGACCCGCCCGCCTGGGACAGGGCGTGCAGGAGGGGGACGACGGACTGCGGCTGGTCGCTCACCCCCGGTTCATCGGACGGCGGGGGCCGGTCCTTGAACGTTCCGGCGCGGGCGTCCTGCCTCCGGACCGGGCGCGCCGGCCCGTCCGGCGTGTCGGGAGGCGCCCGCGGGTGTGGGACGATGGGGAGTCACCGGGCCGTCGGGGCGTCTCCTCGTCCGGCCGCGAAGCCTGACAGAAGCCAGACGAACCAGGAGAGATCGATGAGCAAGCGTGGCCGCAAGCGCCGCTCCCGCGCCGGGAGCTCCGCCAACCACGGCAAGCGCCCCAACGCCTGAGCACGTCTCGGAGCGGGGCGGCACAGCCGCACACAGCACGAGGGCCCGGTGCAGCACGCACCGGGCCCTTCGTCGTCCTCGGGCCTGGCTCCGGACCGGGGTCCCGGTCAGATCGGCCGCGTCACCCGGATCTCGGTGAGCCGGGCGTGGATCTTCAGCCGCAGGTCCGCCGGCGCCTGCTCCTGGCAGCACCGCTTCACGAGCTCCTTGAGCATCGTCTCGACCGCGATCTCGTCCAGGCAGGGCCGGCACTCCTCGACGTGCGCGCGGACCGCGGCCGCGTCGACCGGCCCGAGCTCGGAGTCCACGTACGCGAACAACCGCCCCAGCGCCTGCTCGCAGTCCGGGCCGCACCCCCCTGCTGCCGGCGCTCCCCCCGCCTCCCAGCCCGTCATCGTGCCCTCCTCGACGATCCGGTCCCGGCCTCGTCGGAGGCCGGTGCCGCTGCCACGAGGCCCCGTCCGCGGGCGTAGTCGGCCAGCATGTCGCGCAGCTGGCCCCTCCCGCGGTGCAGCCGGGACATCACCGTCCCGATCGGGGTGCCCATGATCTCGGCGATCTCCTTGTACGCGAAGCCCTCGACGTCCGCGAGGTACACCGCGATCCGGAAGTCCTCCGGCAGGCGCGCGAGCGCGTCCTTGACGTCGGAGTCCGGAAGATGGTCCAGCGCCTCGACCTCGGCCGAGCGCAGCCCCGTGGAGGTGTGCGACTCCGCCCGGGCGAGCTGGTAGTCCTCCACCTCAGCCGCGTCGGACTGCAGCGGCTCGCGCTGCTTCTTGCGGTAGGTGTTGATGAACGTGTTCGTGAGGATCCGGTACAGCCAGGCCTTGAGGTTGGTGCCGGGCCGGTACTGGTGGAAGGCCGCGAACGCCTTGGCGAACGTCTCCTGGACCAGGTCCTCGGCGTCCGACGGGTTCCGGGTCATGCGCAGGGCGGCGCCGTAGAGCTGGTCCAGGTAGACCAGCGCCTCGGTCTCGAACCGCTCGCTGCGCGCCGCGTCGTCCTCGGACTCGGGGGCGCGTGTGGTGTCCTCGCTCATCGGGCCCGAGCCTAGTCCGCGCGCACGGGGTGCGCCGGACCCGGTCACGGTGCGGGCGCCGGGGGCCGGTGCCGACAGCACGGGCGGCGCCGGCAGCACCGCCACGGCGCCGGCGGGCGCGGGGCGTTCGAGGGTGGAGCACGTCATGGCCTGCACAACGCGGGGGCGGTCCCGGCGCATTCCCGGCGATCTCCCGGCCGCTCCCGGCCAGCGCCGGGGCGCGGTGACCAGTAGGTTGGACCGCGGGCGTCCGCGCGCAGCGGGCCCGCCCGGACCGCTGTCGAGGAGGACCTCATGCTGCTGCGCCGCATCGCCCGACCGCTGTTCGCGTCGTGGTTCCTGAGCCAGGGGGTCGACGCCCTGCGCCGGCCCGCCGGGCACCTCCCGGTGGCCCGCGGGGCGGTCGAGCGGCTCACCTCCGGGGTCCCGGCCGGCGCCCTCGGGGGCGTGCTGGACCCGTACCGGCACCCCTCGGACCGGCAGCTGTCCACGGTCGTGCGGGCGCACGGCGGTGCGACGGCGCTGGCCGCCTTCCTGCTGGCCACCGGGCGGGCTCCCCGGACGGCCGCGCTCACCCTGGCGCTGCTGACGCTGCCCCTGGCCGCCGCGGACGCCCCGCTGTCCCGCAAGGAGCGCGCGCACCGCGCCGAGGACAGGTCCGGGCGTGCCGAGCGCCGGGCCCGGTTCCTGCGCGCGCTGTCGCTGAGCGGCGGCGCGCTGATCGCCGCCGCCGACACCGCCGGTCGCCCGGGGGTGCGCTGGCGCGTCGAGCACGCCCGCGCGACGCGGGCCGCCGCGGACGCCGCCGCGACCGCGAAGCAGGCGGTGGCGGACGCGGTCCGCTGACGGCGGACGCCCGCCGCGGGGGGTCCGCAGGGCCCGATAACCTGGCCCGCATGAGCTCCCCCGATCTCACCGCCGACTGGCCCGCCCCCACCGCCCGCGGGCCGCTGGACGCGACGGTCGAGGTCCCCGGCTCGAAGTCCCTGACGAACCGCTACCTGGTCCTCGCGGCGCTGGCCGACGGCCCGGGCCGGCTGCGCGGCGCCCTGCGGTCGCGCGACACGCTGCTCATGGCCCAGGCGCTGCGCGACCTCGGCGCGCGGATCGAGGACGCCGACGACGGCTCCGGGGACTGGCTCGTCACCCCCGCGACGCACCCCGGCCCCGCGACGGTCGACTGCGGGCTCGCCGGCACCGTCATGCGGTTCCTGCCCGCCGTCGCGGCGCTCGCCGACGGCGCCGTGCGGTTCGACGGGGACGCCGGCGCCCGCGTCCGGCCGATGGGCCCGGTGCTCGCGGCGCTGCGCGACCTGGGCGTGGCCGTGACCGAGCACGGCGAGCCCGGTCACCTGCCGTTCACCGTCACCGGGACCGGGTCGCTGCGCGGCGGTGGCGTCGACGTCGACGCCTCGGCGTCCTCCCAGTTCGTGTCGGGCCTGCTCCTGACCGGGGCGCGGTTCGACGAGGGGCTCACGGTCCGGCACACCGGGCGTACGCTGCCGAGCCTGCCGCACATCGAGATGACGGTCGCCGTGCTGCGGGACGCCGGCGTCGAGGTCGACGACTCGGTGCCGACCGTGTGGCGCGTCGGGCCCGGTCCGGTCGTCGCGCGGGACGTGCGGGTGGAGCCGGACCTGTCGAACGCCGCGCCGTTCCTCTGCGCCGCCCTCCTGGCCGGCGGCACCGTCCGCGTCCCCGGCTGGCCCGCGGCCACGACGCAGCCGGGCGGCCTGCTGCCCGGGATCCTCGAGCAGATGGGCGCCACCACCCGCCTCGACGGGGACGTGCTCGCCGTCACGGGCACCGGCACGGTCCGCGGCGTCGACCTGGACCTGCACGCCGCCGGGGAGATCGCCCCGACGCTCGCCGCGCTCGCCGCGCTCGGCGACTCCCCCACCCGGCTGCGGGGCATCGCGCACCTGCGCGGGCACGAGACCGACCGGCTCGCGGCCCTGTCGGCCGAGATCACCCGGCTGGGCGGGCAGGCCGAGCAGACGGCGGACGGCCTGGTCATCACCCCGCGCCCGCTGCACGGCGGCACCGTGCGCACCTACGCCGACCACCGGATGGCGACGTTCGGCGCCCTGCTCGGTCTCGCCGTCCCCGGGGTGCTCGTCGAGGACGTCGCCACGACCGCGAAGACCATCCCGGACTTCCCGGGCCTGTGGGACGGGATGCTCGCGTGAGCGGCGTCGTGGACGCGACCCGGCCGAGGAGCCGCTGACCGTGGCCCGCCGCACGCTCGACGAGTCCGACGTCCGGGTCCGGCCGAGCCGCACGGGCTCGCGACCCCGCACCAAGACCCGCCCCGAGCACGCCGACGCCGACCGCGCGCTCGTCACGGGCGTCGACCGCGGCCGCTACACGGTGCTGGTCGACGCGGACGGCCCGGCCGAGCGGGTCGCCGTCGCGATGAAGGCCCGCGAGCTCGGTCGCGAGCGCGTCGTCCCGGGCGACCGGGTCGACCTCGTCGGCGACACGTCCGGCGCGCCCGGGTCGCTGTCCCGGATCGTCCGGATCGCGGAGCGGTCGACCGTGCTGCGTCGCACGGCCGACGACACGGACCCCGTCGAGCGGGTCATCGTCGCGAACGCGGACCAGCTCGTCGTGGTCACGGCGCTCGCCGACCCCGAGCCCCGCACCCGGATGATCGACCGGTGCGTCGTCGCCGCGTACGACGCCGGCATGGACGTGCTGCTGGCGCTGACCAAGGCCGACCTCGCGGACCCCGCCGCCCTGCGCGCGCTGTACGAGCCGATCGGGGTGCGGGTCGTGGTCAGCAGCCGCACCGGCGAGGACATCGCCGGGCTGCCGGAGGTGCGGGACGCCCTGGCCGGGCGGACGTCGGTCCTGGTCGGGCACTCGGGCGTCGGGAAGTCGACGCTGGTGAACGCCCTGGTTCCGGACGCGGACCGCGCGACCGGCGTGGTCAACGACGTCACGGGGCGCGGCCGGCACACCTCGACGTCCGCGGTCGCGCTGCGCGTGCCCGGACCGCACGGCACCTGGGTGATCGACACCCCCGGCGTGCGGTCGTTCGGGCTCGCGCACGTCGACCCCGACCACCTGCTCGGCGCGTTCGGCGACCTGTCGGAGGTGGCCGAGGAGTGCCCCCGCGGCTGCACGCACGCCGCCGACGCGCCCGACTGCGCCCTGGACGACTGGGTCGAGGCGGCGGCCGACGGGTCCGCCCGCGCGTCGCGCGCGGCCCGCGTGGACTCGTTCCGCCGGCTGCTGGTCAGCCGGACCGGGGCGGCCGACGCCGTCGGCTGACGCGACCACCTGCGCGGCGACCGCCGCGCGCCGGGCACGCGGACGGATAGGTTGGGGCCCATGACCCGGTACGACGACGACCTGCGCCTGGCCCACGTGATCGCCGACCAGGTCGACGCGCTCACGATGTCCCGCTTCAAGGCCCAGGACCTGCGCGTCGAGACGAAGCCCGACCTGACCCCGGTCTCGGACGCGGACCGCGCCGCGGAGGAGCTGATCCGGGCCCAGCTGTCCCGGGCGCGCCCGCGCGACGCCGTGCACGGCGAGGAGCTGCCCGACACCGGCCACGGTCCCCGGCGCTGGGTGGTCGACCCGATCGACGGCACCAAGAACTTCGTGCGGGGCGTGCCCGTCTGGGCCACCCTCATCGCCCTGCTGGACGGCGACGAGGTGGTGCTCGGCCTGGTGAGCGCACCCGCGCTGAACCGGCGCTGGTGGGCCGCGACCGGCTCGGGGGCGTGGACGGGCCGCTCGCTCGCGTCCGCCACCCGGATGCAGGTGTCCGAGGTCGGACGGCTGCAGGACGCGTCGCTCGCCTACTCCAGCCTCGGCGGCTGGGAGGAGCAGGGCCGGCTCGAGCACTTCCTGTCGCTCACCCGGCAGGTCTGGCGGACCCGCGGGTACGGGGACTTCTGGTCGCACGTGCTGGTCGCCGAGGGTGCCGTCGACCTGTCCGCCGAGCCCGAGCTCGCGCTGCACGACATGGCCGCGCTGGTGCCGATCGTCGTCGAGGCCGGCGGGAGGTTCACCTCCGTGCAGGGCGTCGACGGGCCGTTCGGCGGCTCGGCGCTCGTGTCGAACGGCCGGCTGCACGGCGCGGCCCTGCAGGTGCTGGACCCGCTCTTCGAGGGCTGAGCCCGCCGGGCCGCGTGCCCGCCCGACGGCGCCGCGCTCAGCGCGGGATGCGGTCCAGCTCCGTCGCGTCGTACCAGAGCAGGTCGCGCTCGGCGAGCGCGTCCAGCGCCGCGTCGTCGCCGTCGAGCGCGCGGGCCACCTCGTCCCGCGCGGCCGGCTCGTCGACGTGCGCGCACACCACCTGGTCCAGCGTCGCGGCGGCGACCAGGGTCGTCAGGCTCGCAGCCTCGTCGTCGTCCTCCGGCACGCCGTCGCGCACGGCGTCGTCCGCGACCTCGACGGTCACGACGAGCCGCAGGGTCGGCGCGTCCGGACGGGCGGCGAGCAGCACCAGGGCGTCGTCCGCGGCCATCAGCTGCGCCGCGAACTCCACCCCCTCCTCGTCCTCGTCCGGCAGCAGGGCGACGAGCGCCGGCGTGACCGCGTGGGCGCGGCGGGGCACGGCGAGCGGGCTGCCGCCGCGCAGGGCGTCGAGCTCGTCCAGGGTGGCAGGCAGGTAGAGGCGCACGAGCCCAGTGTGCCCGCTCCGCACGGGTTCCTCACGCACATCCCGGACGAAACGGGGCGAGTCCGGGCGGGTCGACCGCGACACACCGGCCGTCGTCCACAGGTACCGCGCCCCGGGTTGGAAGGGAGCCGTCGGCACGGGTAGACCTGGCCCTCCCTGTGGCGCGTGCACCCCCCGACGGAGGACTCCCATGAGCACCGAACACCCGCCCCCTGCGTCCGCCGCACCGGCGCGCGCACGCCGCACGGGGCGCCCCCGCACGAGCGCGCCGCCGAGGTCCGCCGGACCGTCGACGGGGGCCGCCG
>DAMBCY010000137.1:8782-9695 GCA_032056255.1 Cellulomonas sp.
GTGCCGATCCCGCGCCGGCCCGAGGACGACACGTGAGCACCGTCGTCGAGGTCCGCCTGGTGCCCGCCCTCGTCCCGGCCCCGCGCCGCGAGCTCCCGCCCGTCGGCACCGCTCCGGCGCCGACGCACCCGACCGGGCGAGGCCCGGGCGGTCCCGGTCCAGGCGGTCCCGGCCCGACGGGTCCCGACCTGAGCGGCCCCGGCTCGACCGGGCCCGACCCGACCGCCCCCGGCCCGACCGGTCCCGACCCGACCGGTCAGGACCGGGCCGACCCGTCCGGGACCGTCGTCGGCCCGGTGGCTCCGGCGCTCCCCGTCCGGCCCGGGCCGGCGCGACCGCCGACCGGCTCCGAGGGTCCGCGGGACCGCCCCGTCCGGTCGCGCTCCGCCGGGGCCGCCGCGCTCGCCGCGTGCCTGCCGGAGCCGGAGCGGCTCGGGGCCGCGATGCTCGCCACCTACCGGCACGGCCTGCCGGGTGCTGCCGACGCGGCCGCGGACGACGGGCGGGGCGTCGGGCGCACCGACCGCCGGGAGCCCGCGCCGCCCCGCGGTCTCGTCACGGGTGCGGTGAACCCGCTCGACCCCCGCCAGACGTGCTGCATGGTCGCGCTCGCCGCCGTCGAGGTGCTCACCGGGACCCGGCCGATCGCCCAGCTGGCCCGCTGGGTGACCCCGGGCGTCTACGACGCGCTCGCGCGCCGGGCCGCGCTGACGGCCCCGCGCACCCGGGTGCTGGACCCCGCCGCCGCGCAGCGCGACCTGCGCGACGCCGACCCGGCCGCCTGGGCGCGCCGGCCGTCGGTCCGCCGGGTGCGCGCGTGCCCGGTGGACGAGCACACGCTGGAGGCGTCGGTCGTCGTCGCCCACGCCGACCGGGTGCGGGCCGTCGCCCTGCGGCTCACCCGCGAGGCGGG
>DAMBCY010000138.1:0-9650 GCA_032056255.1 Cellulomonas sp.
GCGAGCTGACCCGCGGCCCGCCGGTCCGATCGCGCGCGGCGGCTCAGCGCACGCGGGTCCGGCGGGCGGCGCGCAGGGCGCCCGAGACCAGCGGCGTCCAGCGCTCCGGGTCGCCGCCCAGCAGCCGGCCCGCACCGACCGGGGGCAGCACCGTCCGACCCGCCACCCGCAGCCCGTGCGCCCCGCGCTGCACGGCCACCGTCCGGGTCGCCGTGAGCGCGAGCAGCCCCTCGCGGCCGTGCCGAGCACCCCAGCCGGAGGCCCCGCGGCCGCCCTGCGGCGCCGCGGCCGAGCCCCAGGACGCCAGGTAGCCCTCGTTCACGTCCACGGAGCCCGCGCGCACCCGGGCCGCGAGCGCCGCGCCCCGCCGGGCCGACCCCGACCACACCGACGCGTGCAGCCCGAGGTCCGAGTCGTTCACCGCCGCGACCGCCTCGTCGTCCGAGGCGACGCGGGACACCGCGACCACCGGGCCGAACGTCTCCTCCCGGAACGCCCGGGCGACCTCACCGACGCCCTCCAGCACCGTCGGCTCGTACACGTACGGGCCGAGGTCCGTGCGGTGCACCCCGCCGGCGAGCACCCGCGCCCCGCCGGACAGCGCGTCCTCGACGTGCTCGACCACCCGCGCCAGCTGCTCCGCGGAGGTCAGCGACCCGACGTCCGAGCGGTAGTCCAGCCCGGTGCCGACCCGCAGCGCCCGGGTCCGGCGCACGAACGCCGCCACGAACGCGTCCGCGACCCCCTCGTGCACGTAGACCCGCTCCGCCGAGACGCACAGCTGCCCGGTCCCGCCGAAGCACGCCCGCACGGCACCCTCGGCGGCGACCTCGACGTCCACGTCGTCCGCCACGTACAGCGCGTTCTTGCCGCCGAGCTCCAGCGTGCTCGGCACCAGCAGCTCCCCCGCCCGCGCGGCGACCACCCGGCCCGTGGCGGTGGACCCGGTGAAGACGAGGTGGTCCACGTGCTCGACCACCGCCGCCCCGACGACCGGCCCGTCCCCGAGCACCACCTGCACCAGGCCGGGCGGCATCCCGGCGTCCTCCAGCAGCTCGACCGCCCACAGGGCGGTCAGGGGCGTCTGCGGGTCGGGCCGGAGCAGCACCGCGTCGCCCGCCGCGAGCGCGGGCAGCACGTCGCCCAGGGTCAGCGTCAGCGGGTAGTTCCACGGCGCGACCACGCCGACCACGCCCACCGGGTCGTGCTGCACCCGCACGGACGTGAGCCCGGGCACCAGCCCCGGGCGGCGCTCGGCGGCGAGGTACCGCGGCGCCCGCAGCGCCAGGTGCCGGGCGAGCCCCGCGACGTCCGCCACCTCCTCGAACGCCTGCGCCCGCGCCTTGCCGTTCTCCAGCTGCACCAGGTCCAGCACGTCGCTCTGCCGGGACAGCAGCAGGTCACCGGCCCGCAGCAGGAGCCGGGCACGCTCGCGCGGCGGCACCGCGGCCCACCGCCGCTGGGCGGCCCGGGCGCGCCGGGCCGCGGTCGCCACGTCCTCGGGCGTCGACTGCGGCAGGCTCGCCAGCGGGGCGCCCGTCCACGGCGCGTGGTGCGTGCGGGTCCCCGCGCCGGGCGAGGCGACGACGCGCGACGCGAGGGTGCGCAGGTCGTCGGGCTCCAGGACGAGCGTGGCGCGGGGGTCGGTCTCCGGGTCCAGCAGGTCGTGCTCGGGCACCATGCGCGCCAGCGTACGCGCGCGGCCGGCCACCGCCCGGCCTCACACCCCCAGCGTCGCCCGCGCCTCCGGCTCGAGCAGCGCCGCCACGGCCGCGCGCCCCGCGTCGGGGTCGGCGGCAGCCAGCGCGGCCTCGGCCATCGCCCGGCACTGCTCCAGCGTGTGCCGCCGCAGCGCGTACCGCACGGCCGGCAGCGCGGCGGGCGACATCGACAGGCTGGTGACGCCGAGCCCGGCGAGCACCAGGGCCATCAGCGGGTCGGACGCCGACTCGCCGCACACCCCGACCGGGCGGCCCGTGGCCGATCCCGCGCTGGCGGTCGTCGCGACCAGCGCGAGCACCGCGGGCTGCCAGGCGTCGAGCAGGTCGACCAGCTCGCCCCGCAGCCGGTCGGCGGCCATCGTGTACTGCGCGAGGTCGTTGGTGCCGAGCGAGACGAAGTCCGCCTCGGCCAGCACGGCGGCCGCCCGCAGCGCGGCCGCCGGGACCTCGACCATGGCGCCCGCGGTCCGCAGGCCGGCCTCGCGGGCGGCGTCGGCGAACGCGCGCGCCTCGGCCGGGGTCGCGATCATCGGCGCCATCACCCACGGGTCGCAGCCGGTCTCGGCCCCCGCCCGGGCGAGCGCGGTGAGCTGGTCGGCGAGCAGCCCGGGCGCGGACCGCACCAGGCGGTAACCGCGGACGCCGAGCGCCGGGTTCTCCTCGGGGGTGAGGTTCGCGAACGCGAGCGGCTTGTCGGCGCCGGCGTCGAGCGTCCGGACGACGACCTTGCGGTCCGGGCCGAGCGCGCGGAGCACCCGGGCGTACGCCTCGGCCTGCTCGTCGACGGTCGGCGCGACCGTGCGGCCGAGGAACAGCACCTCGGTGCGGAACAGCCCGACGCCCTCGACGGCGACGCCGGCGAGCCGCTCGGCGTCCTCGGCCGTGCCGATGTTGGCGAGCAGCTGCACCCGGTGCCCGTCGGCGGTGGCTCCCGGCTCGGTGTCCAGCGCGAGCTCGCGGGCGGCCCGCTCGCGGCGCTCCAGGGCGTCGCGCAGGTCGTCGGACGGGTCCGGGGTGACCGTCCCGGCGGCGGCATCCACGGCGACGACGGTGCCCTCCGCGAGCGCCGTGGCCCCGGGGACCCGGACCACGCAGGGCAGCCCCAGCTGCCCGGCGATGATCGCGGTGTGCCCGGTCGGACCGCCGTGCTCGGTGACGATCGCGAGCACCTTCGTCAGGTCCAGCGCGGCGGTGTCGGCGGGCGCGAGGTCGGGGGCGACGACGACGGACGGCTCGTGCAGCTCGGGCACGCCGGGCGCGGGCATGCCGAGCAGCCGGGCGACGATCCGGTCGCGCACGGAGCGCAGGTCGGTCACCCGCTCGGCCAGGTAGCCGCCGGCCTGCTCGAACATCGCGCTGTACGCGGCGACGACCGCCTGCACCGCGGCGACGGCGGGCTCCCCGTCCTCCACCCGGTCGAGCACCTGGCGGCGCAGCGCGGGGTCGTCGGCCATCTGCGCGGTGGCGGCCAGCACGTCGTGCACGGTGCCCGTCGCGCGGCCGGCCTGGTCGCGCAGCGCGGCGGCCACGTCGTCCACGGCACGCGCGACGGCCTCGGCCCGCGCGTCGGCGGGCACGGGGGCGCCGTCGGGGCCGACGACGTCGGCACCGGCGGGCGGGACGGGCAGGGCGCGGACCTGGACCACGGGGCCGACGACGGCCGACCGGCCGACGCCGACGCCCTGGAGCGCGGGTGCGGCGGCGGTCACGCTCCCGCCCCCTCGGCGGCGGCGTCCGGCACGGCGTCCAGGTCGGTCTCGAGCAGCTCCACCAGCCGGTCCAGCGCCGCGTCGGCGCCCTCGCCGTCCGCGGACAGCTCGACCTCGGTGCCGTGCCCGAGGCCCAGCGACATGACCATGAGGATGCTGGCGGCGTCGACGGGCGTCCCGCCGGGCGGGGCGAGCCGGACGGCGACGGGCTGCGCGGCGGCGGCCTGGGTGAACAGCGCGGCCGGGCGGGCGTGCAGGCCCGAGCGGGAGGCGATGCGGACGGTACGGGTGGGCATGGGATCTCCGGTCGTCGTCGGTCGGCGGATCGGGGGCGGGTCGGGCGGGTCGGGTCGGGCCGGCGGCGCGCACGCGCCACCCCGCGGGGGTCAGAGCTCCTTGACCGCCCGGTCGCGGTCGGGGTCGGCCACGACCCGCACCTCGTCGAGGCGGATCGCGTCGGGTGCGGGCACCTCCGTGCCCGGCAGCAGCACCGCGGCACGCCCCCAGGCGACCGCGGTGCGCAGCCGGTCGGGCAGCGGGCCGTCGGCCGCCAGGAACCCCGCGAGCGTGGAGTCGCCGGCACCGACGGTGGAACGCGGGACGAGGGCCGCGCCGCCCGACCACCAGGTCTCCCGGGTGCCGGCCGTGACCAGCAGCGCCCCGTGCGCGCCCATGCTGACCAGGACGGTGCGGGTGCCGAGGGCGACGACCTCGCGCGCGGCGTCGACCACGTCGCCCACGGTGACGAGCTCGCGCCCGACCAGCTCGGCGAGCTCGTCCTCGTTGGGCTTCACCAGCTCCAGCCCGCCCGCGCGCACGGCGCAGGCCAGCGGGGCGCCGGACGTGTCCACGAGCAGGGGGACGCCGTGCCGCCCGGTGCGGTCGGCGAGGCGCACGAACAGGTCGTCGCCGGCTCCGGCGGGCAGCGACCCGGCGGCGACCACCGCGGAGACGCCGGAGGCACCCTCCAGCTGGTGCTCCACGGCCGCCAGCAGCGCCTCGACCTCGTCGGGGCCGAGCACCGGCCCGGGCGCGTTCACCTTCGTGGTGACGCCGCCGCCCTCCTGGAGCGTGATGTTCGTCCGGGTGTCGCCGGCGACGGGCACCGGCAGCGCGGGGACGCCGTGCTCGGCCATGAGCTCGGCGAGCCGGGCGCCGTCGGGGCCGCCGGTCGGCACCACCGCGACCGCGGCGACGCCGTGCCCGACGAGCGCCCGCGCGACGTTGATGCCCTTGCCGCCCGGGTGCACGTGCACCGTGTGCGCGCGGTTCACCCCGCCGAGCGTGAGCCGGTCCAGGTCGAGCGCGCGGTCGACGCTCGGGTTCGGCGTGACGGTGAGGATCATGCGCGCACCACCCGGGTGCCGGCGGCCTCGATCTCGTCCGCGAGCTCGGGCTCGACGGCGGAGTCGGTGATCAGGGTGTCGATCTGCTCCAGCTCGGCCACCCGGGCGAGGTCGACGCGGCCGACCTTGGTGTGGTCAGCGAGGACCACGGTGCGCCGGGCGGCCGCGACCAGGGCCCGCTTGACGGCGGCCTCGGCCAGGTCCGGCGTGGTGGCGCCGTGCTCGGCGGTGATGCCGTTGGTGCCGAGGAACGCCACGTCGACGTGCAGCTCGGCGAGCTCCCGCAGCGCCCAGGTGCCGACGGCCGCGAGCGTGCGGCCGCGGACGGTGCCGCCGACCAGGTGCAGCGTCGTGCCGGGGCGGGAGGCCAGCACGGTCGCGACGGGCAGCGCGTGCGTCACGACGGTGAGCTCGCGGTCGGCCGGCAGGGCCTCCGCCAGGCGCACCGTGGTGGTGCCGGCGTCGAGGATGATCGCACCGCCGTCCGGCAGCTCGTCGAGCGCCGCCTTCGCGATGCGCTCCTTCTCCCCCGCCAGCAGGCCCTCGCGGTCCGCGAGGCCGGGCTCGAAGCCGAGCCGCTCGACGGGGATCGCCCCGCCGTGCACCCGGCGGAGCAGGCCGTGCCGCTCCAGCGCGGTCAGGTCGCGCCGGATGGTCTCCGGCGTGACGTCGAGCTCGGCCGCCAGCCGGGTCACGTCCACGCGTCCGTCCGCCCGGGCCCGGCCCAGGATCTGCTGGTGTCGCTCGGGTGCGTACACATCGACTCCGTCGTTCGTGGCGCCCGCCCGGGCGCCGTGGTTCTCATCGTCGGGTCCGGGGGCGCGAGGTCGTCGGGCGACCCGGACATGGTCCCACGCAACCGGACATCCACCCCGGGCCCCCGGGGGCCGGGGCACGTCGCCCGACGTGCCCCGCCCCCGGGGACCCACCCGGGTCAGCCCGCGTTCACCCCGGCCAGGAGGCCGAACAGCTCGTCCGCCGTGCCGGCGTCCGCGACCTGCCGGGCCTGGTCCTCGTCGACGAAGACCAGGGCGATCTTCGACAGGACCTCCAGGTGCGACCCGTCCGCCCCGGCGATGCCGATGACGACCTTCACCGGGTTGCCCTCCCAGTCCACGGGCTCGGCGTACCGGACGACCGCCACGGCCGACCGGAGGATCTCCCCGCCCGCGTCGAGCGTGCCGTGCGGGATCGCGAGCCCGTTGCCCATGAAGGTCGAGATGCTCGCCTCGCGGCGGAACATCGCGTCGACGTAGGCGGGGGTGACCGCGCCGGCCTGCACGAGCATCTCCCCGACCTCGCGCACCGCGTCGTCGTGCGTCCGCGCCCGGCCGTCGGCGCGGCACAGCTCCCGGCTGAGGATGTCCGTGCTCATCGGTCCGCCGCCGCCTCGCGGGACGCCTCGATCTCCTGGACGACCTGGTCGTAGACCGGGCTGTTCATGAAGTTGTCGACCGAGAGGTGCCGGGTGGTCGGTGCCTGCAGCCGGGCCCGCTCCGTCAGCTCGCGCTGGCTGATGACCAGGTCCGCCGAGTCGTCGAGGTTCGCGACGGCCTTGTTGACCACCGTGACGTCGCCGAGGCCCGCCTTCTTCAGCTTGTCCCGCAGCACGGAGGCGCCCATCACGCTCGACCCCATGCCCGCGTCGCAGGCGAACACGACCAGGCGGACCGGGTCCGTCGCGGTGTCCTCGGCCCCGGCGGCCCGCCCGCTCATCGCGGACAGCGCCGCGCTGCTCCGGCCCTTGTTGGCCTCGGTCTGCGCGATCGCGGCCCCGAGGTCGCCGGACTCGCCGAGCGCGAGGTCCCGCTTGCGGTTGGCCCGCAGGATGACGGCCGCCACCAGGAAGGACACGGCGGCGGACAGCAGCACCGACAGAATCACGCCGAGGTAGCTGTCCCGGGACGTCTGGGCGAGCACCGCGAAGATGCTGCCCGGTGCCGCCGGACCGACCAGCCCGCTGCCGAACACCACGTTGGTCGCGATGCCGGTCATGCCGCCGAGGATCGCCGCGATGATCAGGGTCGGGCGCATCAGCACGAACGGGAAGTAGACCTCGTGGATGCCGCCGAAGAAGTGCACGATGATCGCACCCGGAGCGGTCGACCTGGCCACGCCCACGCCGAGCAGGGTGTACGCCAGCAGGATGCCCAGGCCCGGGCCGGGGTTCGCCTCGACGAGGTAGAGCAGCGACTTGCCCTGCTCCACGACCTGCTGCGCGCCGAGCGGCACCAGCACGCCGTTGCCGATCGCGTTGTTGAGGAACAGCACCTTGGCCGGCTCGACGATGATGCTCATCAGCGGCAGCAGGTGGTGGTCGGCGAGCCAGCTCACGGCGTCGCCCAGGACCGCGCTGATCTGGGTGACGACCGGGGCGATGCCGAAGAACGCCAGGATCGACAGCCCGCCGCCGAGGATCGCGGCGGAGAACATGTTGACCAGCATCTCGAAGCCGGGCTTGATCTTGCCGTCCCAGAGCGCGTCGACGTGCTTCATCAGCCAGCCGGCCAGCGGGCCGACGATCATCGCGCCGAGGAACATCGGGACCGTGCTGCCGACGATGATGCCGACGGTCGCGATCGTCGCCACCACGCCACCGCGCTCGCCGTAGACCAGGCGGCCGCCGGAGTTCGCGATCAGCAGGGGCAGCAGGTAGGTCACCATCGGGCCCACCAGCCCGAGGTACTGGTGGAACGTGGTGCCGTCGTCCGCCTGCACGAGCTGGGTGGCGGCCCCCTGCCACGCACCCGGCAGGTCGGCGTTGCCGAACCCGCCCAGGATGCTGTTCGGCAGCCAGCCGACGGCGATGAAGAGGGCGGTGATGAGCCCCCAGGCGAGGAACGCCGGGAGGTTCGGCATGATCATGCCGGTCAGGAAGGCACCGAACTTCTGCAGGCGGACCTGCGCGGTGCGGCCACGCCCGAGAGTCGGCGCGGCTGAGGTGGTCGTGCTCATGGCCTGTCACACTCCGCTGTGATCGTCGTTGATCGGGGACGGACCGCGCCGCGCGCGGGCCGGGTGGTGCCGGGGTGCCCGGGCCGGTCGCGAGGTGCGCCCGGCCCGGGCGCGACTGCTCGGCTCAGGGCTCGATGGTGACCTTGATGCCGGTGCCGGACCGGACGACGTCGATGCCGTCGACGACCTGGTCCAGCGGGAGCCGGTGGGTGATGAGGTCCGCGACGGGGACGCTCCCGTCGGCGATGTGCGCCAGCGCCTGCCGGTTGTGCTCGGGGCTGGAGCCGTTGGCGCCCACGATCGTGAGCTCCTTGTAGTGCACGACGTTGGAGTCGAGCGTGATGGTGGGCTTGTCCTTCGGCAGGCCGCCGAAGAAGCTGATCCGGCCGCGCGGGGCGACCATCAGCAGCGCCTGCTCCTGCGCCGCGCCGGACGCCGCCGCCGTGATGACCACGTCCGCGCCGCGCCCGCCGGTCGCCTCGAGCACGGCCGCGACCGCGTCGACCTCGGCGGAGCAGATCGCGGCGTCGGGCTTCACCAGGTCCGCGGCGAGGTCGAGGCGCTCGCGGCTGAGCTCGACGAGCAGCACCTTCGCGGCGCCGCGGGCCCGGGCGAGCCGGACGTGCAGGCAGCCGATCGGGCCGGAGCCCACGACCACGACGGTGTCGCCGTCGTGGGTGTCGGCGAGCTCCTGGGCGTTGATGGCGCAGGCGAACGGCTCCGCGACCGAGGCCTCCGCGAACGACACGTTCTCGGGGATCCGGTTCAGGCCGTCGACCGCGAGCACGGCCGCGGGGACGACCATGAAGGGCGCGAAGCCGCCGTCGAAGTCGTACCCCATCGACACCTGGTGGGGGCAGATGGTCATGATGCCGGCGCGACACCAGTCGCAGGTGCCGCACGGGATGGCCGCGATGACCTGCACGCGGTCGCCCGCGCCCCAGCCCGCGACTCCCGCGCCTACGCCGACGACCGCGCCGGCGAGCTCGTGACCCATGACGCGCGGCGGCCGGATGCGCTGGTGGCCTGACGTCGAGATCTTGACGTCCGTGCCGCACATCGAGCACGCGCGGACGCGGATCTTGACCTCGCCGGGGCCGGCCTCGGGCTCGGGGGCGTCCTCGAGCCGGACGTCACCCGGTGCGTAGAAACGGAAGACCTTCATCGCTCTCCTCCGACAGCTGGTCGGGGCCGCGACCGTGCGGCCCCTCGTCCTCGGCGCGGCGACGGTCCCGCCGTCCGCGTTCGCGCCCAGAGTGGACCCGAACCGGAAGCGATGTCAATCCAATCCCACACGTTCGGGTCCAAACGGACCCTGGTTTGTGTGGGTATGCACCCTTCGTCCGCCCCCGCATCGCCCTCGGGGCGCCCGGTTCCGGGCCGATCGGACACGGCCGACCACCAGGCCGCACGCCTGTGACCCGGCCGGGTCGCGTCGGGCCGGGTCGGGGTCGCGTCGGGCCGGGTCGCATCGGGTCGGGTCGCATCGGGTCGGGCACGCCGACGCCGCGGGACCGTCCGGGAACGGCCCGCGGCGTCGGCGGGGCGGGTCAGTGCGGCTGGTACGGCGAGACGACGATCTCCACCCGCTGGAACTCCTTGAGGTCCGAGTAGCCGGTGGTCGCCATCGCCCGGCGCAGCGCCCCGATGAGGTTGAGGGTGCCGTCGGCGGTGTGGCCCGGGCCGAACAGCACCTGCTGCAGCGTCCCCGCCTGGCCGACCTGCACCCGCTCGCCGCGCGGCAGGTGCGGGTGGTGCGCCTCGGGGCCCCAGTGCCAGCCCTGCCCCGGCGCGTCGGTCGCCCGGGCCAGCGCGGCCCCGAGCATCACGGCGTCCGCGCCGCACGCGACGGCCTTGACCAGGTCGCCGGAGCGCCCGACGCCGCCGTCCGCGATGACGTGCACGTACCGGCCGCCCGA
>DAMBCY010000139.1:0-995 GCA_032056255.1 Cellulomonas sp.
CCGCAACCTCCCCAGAAGTTGCAACGACCATAGGAATCCGCCGTGACGACCTCGCGCGGTTGTGACGACTTCGGCCGGGTGGGTGGGGTGCCCGCCCGGGGGATCAGGGCTCCGGGGTCGGCCGCGCCGCCGCCTCGACGTCGGTGGCCAGGGTGCCGAGGTACAGCTCGATGACCTTCGGGTCGTTCATCAGCTCGCGGCCGGGGCCGGAGTAGGCGTTCGAGCCCTGGTCCAGGACGTACGCGCGGTCGCAGATCTGCAGGCAGCGCCGGGCGTTCTGCTCGACGATCACCACCGACACCCCGGCCCTGTTGATCTTGCGGGTGCGGATGAACGTCTCGTCCTGCCGCACGGGGGACAGACCGGCGGACGGCTCGTCGAGCAGCAGCACGGACGGGTCCATCATCAGCGCGCGGGCCATGGCGACCATCTGCCGCTCGCCGCCGGACAGCGAGCCGGCGCGCTGCTTGCGCCGGGCGCCGAGCACCGGGAACAGGTCGACGATGAACTCGAACCGCTCCTCGAACCGCTTCGGCGCCTGGAAGATCCCCATCTCGAGGTTCTCCTGGATCGACAGCGAGGGGAACACGTTGTTGGTCTGCGGGACGAACCCGACGCCGCGGCGCACGAGCGAGTCGGCGCGGTGGTTCGTGATGTCCTCGCCCTTGAGCACCACGGACCCGGACCGGATGCTCACGAGGCCGAACAGGGCCTTGAGCAGCGTCGACTTCCCGGCGCCGTTGGGGCCGATGATCCCCACGAGCTCGCCCGGGTGCACGACGAGGTTGCAGCCGTTGAGGATGTTGACGCCCGGCACGTAGCCCGCGACGAGGTCGGTCGCCGCGAGCAGCGGCTCCCCGGCGGGTGCGCCCCGGTGGACGGTCGAGGGGTCCGACCCCTGCACGGCGGTGCTGCTCATCGCGTGCCCTCCTTCGTGCTGTCCGTCGCGGCCGCGGTGGACGCGGCCTCCTCGGCCTCGAGCTGCTCGATCCCGT
>DAMBCY010000139.1:1005-9621 GCA_032056255.1 Cellulomonas sp.
TCCTCCAGCAGCGCGTCGTCGCCCAGGTCGGTGTCGTGGTGCGCGCCGAGGTAGGCGTCGATGACGGCCTGGTCGGCCATCACGTCCTCGGGCGGGCCCTCGGCGACGATCCGGCCCTCGGCCATGACGACGACCCAGTCGGAGATGTGCCGCACCATGTGCATGTCGTGCTCGACGAAGAGCACGGTGGTGCCCTCCTCGCGCAGCGCCTGGATGTGCCCGAGCAGCGACTGGGTCAGCGCGGGGTTCACGCCGGCCATCGGCTCGTCGAGCATGACCATCGTCGGCCTCGACATCAACGCGCGGGCCATCTCCAGCAGCTTGCGCTGGCCGCCCGACAGGCTGCCGGCGTAGTCGTCGCGCTTGGCGTCGAGCTTGAACCGGACCAGCAGCTCCTCGGCCTGCTCGGTGATCTCCTTCTCCCGCGCCTTCCACAGCGGCGGGACCAGGGCGGTGAACAGGTTCTCGCCGGGCTGGTGCGCGGCCCCGAGCCGCATGTTCTCGATCACGGTCATACGCGAGAGCGCCTTGGTGAGCTGGAACGTGCGCACCATGCCCGACCGGGCCAGACGTGCCGCGGACACGCCCGCGAGCGACCGGCCCTCGAACGACCAGGTGCCGGCCGAGGGCTTGTCGAACCCGGTCAGCAGGTTGAACAGCGTGGTCTTCCCGGCGCCGTTGGGCCCGATCAGGGCGGTGATCGCGCCGCGCTGCACCTCGAGGTGCGCGACGTCGACGGCGGTCATGCCGCCGAAGTGCCGGGTGATGCCGTCGGCGACCACGATCGGGTCGGGCTTCGACACGCCGGGCGTGTGCGCGACGTGCGCCAGGTCCACGGTCACGCGGTCCCTGCCGGTGGCGGTGGTGACGTGCGGCACGGGCGGGGGCACGTGGCCCCGGGGGACGTCAGCGGACATCGATCGCCAGCTCCTTCTTGTCGCCGAGGATGCCTTGCGGTCGGAAGATCACCAGGAGCATCAGCGTGACGCCGACGATGATCCAGCCGAACTGCTCGATCTGCTCGGTGCGCATGACCGACTCGGGGACCCCCACCCGCATGACGGACTTGATCAGCATGAGCGCGGCCCAGAAGATGATCGAGCCCAGCACCGGGCCGAACACGGTCGCGGCGCCGCCGAGCAGCAGGATCGTCCAGACGAAGAACGTCATGGGGCGGCCCATCGAGTCGGGCTGCACGGCGCGGGGCAGGACGTAGATGATCCCGGCCGCCGCACCGATCACGCCGCCGAGGACCAGCGACTGCATCTTGTACGAGTAGACGCTCTTGCCGAGCGACCGGACGGCGTCCTCGTCCTCCCGGATGCCCTTGAGCACCCGGCCCCACGGGGAGCGGATCAGCAGGTAGACCAGGAGGCACGCGAGCGCGACGACCGCCCAGCCGACGATCCGGATCCACCAGGAGTTCGAGGCGTTGACCGAGTACTCGAACGGCCCGAGCGCGAAGGTCCCGTCCGGGAACGGCGAGGAGTCCTGGAACGAGTCCTTGTACGCGTTGCCGCGCAGGCCGGACGAGGCGCCGGTGAGCTCGGTCAGGGCGGTCGACCGGCCGACGAGCCGGACGATCTCGGCGGCGGCGATCGTGACGATCGCCAGGTAGTCGCCGCGCAGCTTCAGGGTGGGGATGCCGAGCAGCAGGGCGAACACCGCCGCGCAGGCGAACGCGACCGCCACCGCGGCCCACAGCGGCCAGCCGGCGATCGTGGCGATCGCGAAGCCGTACGCGCCGAGCAGCATGAACCCGGCCTGGCCCATGTTCAGCAGCCCGGTGAGGCCGAAGTGCACGTTGAGGCCGATGGCGGCGAGCGCGTAGGCGGCGGTCGTCGGGGCGAAGATCTCGCCGGCGACGTTGACGAGGATGCGGGACCACTCCATGACGGCTCCTAACCGATCCGCTCGGCGCGTCCGAGGATGCCCTGGGGCCGCAGCAGCAGGACCAGGATGAGGATGAGCAGGGCGCCGGCGTAGCGCATGTCGCTCGGGATGACGAGGTTCGACATCTCGACGACCAGGCCGATGACGACGGACCCGGCGAGCGCGCCGAACGCCTGCCCCAGGCCGCCGAGGGTGACCGCCGCGAACATCAGCAGCAGCAGCGCGCCGCCCATGTTCCAGGACGTGGCGTTGAGGTAGAGGCCCATGAGCACCCCGCCGAGCGCGGCGAGCGCGGCGCCGATCACCCAGACGAGCCGCACGATCCGGTCGACCGTGATGCCGGACGCGGCCGCCAGGGCGGGGTTGTCCGACACGGCGCGGGTGGCGCGGCCGACGCGGGTGCCGAGCAGGAAGTAGGCGACGCCGCCCAGGACCGCGCCGGCGATCAGCACGGACCACAGCGACGTGGTCGTGATGCGCACCGGCCCGAGCGCGACCATCGTCGGGTTCGTGGTGACGATGCGCAGCGCGCCGCCGCCGAAGAAGAACTGGTAGGCGTACTGCAGCGCCATCGACAGGCCGATGGTCACGATCATCTGCTGCGTGGTGCCGACCCGGCGCCTGCGCAGCGGGTGCCACAGCGCGGTGTCCTGGACCCACCCCGACAGGCCGCCGAGGACCACCGCGAGCGCGCCGGAGACGAGCAGCGGCAGCCCGAGGGTCTGGCAGCCCACGTAGGCGAGGATCGCGCCGAGCGTGACCTGCTCGCCGTGCGCGAAGTTCGACAGCCCGGTGGTGCCGTAGATCAGCGACAGGCCGACCGACGCGAGCGCGAGCAGCACGCCGAACACCAGGCCGGAGGTCGTCTGCTGCGCGAGCCGGCCCCAGGAGAAGCTGCCCGAGCTGGACGCCCCGGCGGGCGCGCCGACCTCGCCGTCGGGCGCGGCGGTGCCGGCGGGGTCGGGTGCCGCGGACGCGCCGTCGCCGCTGCCCCCGCCCGTCGGCTCGCCCAGCGGGAACAGCGCACCCGTGGAGGACCCGAGCGCCACCGTGACGGTGCGCGGGTTGCCCGCCGGGTCCCGCAGCGTCTCGCCGGCCGGCAGCGTGGCGGGGTCCAGCGTGACGGTGTACTCGCCCGCCTCGGTGACGGCGGCGGTCCAGCGCCCCTCGGCGTCGGTGGTCGCCCGGCTCGTGCCGCCCGGACCGGCGACGTCCAGGACCACGCCGACGGCGGGCTGCTGGTCCGCGGTGCGGATCGTGCCGTTGATGCACCCGGTGGCGGCGTCGGCCACGCAGCCGACGGTGGCGGCGCGGGCGGGAGCGGGGGCGACGACGGCGAGCAAGAGCGAGAGGAGGAGCGCGCCGAGCGCTGCGAGCGCCCCGGCGGTGGAACGGTCCCTGGTCGCGGCTGAGCGCACCTGGTCCTCCGTCCGGTCGTGGGCCGGCGGGTGGCCGGCCGCGTGTCGGGAACGGCTCGCGGACCCGGGGGACCCGGGGCGGGGTGCCGCAGGACGACCGCGAGGAACTGCCTGCCGTGGTGTCCTGCTCCAGCGAGTTGGCGCGACAGTAGGGATGATTTGTGTCGGGATGGTTTCCGTCGTGTTCGAGGTGGTCGCACGTCGTCGCGCGGGCCGCCCGACCTGCGTCGACCCGTCCCCGCGCCGCCCGGCGGCACCGTTCCGCCCGCGCTCGGTGTGACCTGGTTCACCCGCGTGGGTGAGTCGCGCGGGTGTGCGACCCGCTGACCTGGGTCTCCGTGCCCCGTCCGCGGGACGGCCGCCCGGGCCGACTAGGCAGGACGGGGGGTGGTGCGTCATGATCGGGCGATGCTGCGGTGGGGGGGCACCGGCACCAGATGCGAGGACACCGTCGTCGTCGCGCCGTCCGAGAAACGACTGGAGGTCGTGGCATCGTGCCCTCACCCGTCGCCGTCCGTCCCGCCCGTCCGGAGGACCTGGACGACCTCGTCGCCCTCAGCCTCGCCGCCCGCGCGGAGTCGATGGTCGGCGCCCAGCTGTGCACGGACGACGCGGACCGGCTGCGGCACCAGATCGGCGCGCTCGTCGGCGAGCCCGGCGCCCTCGGCCTGGTCGGCATGATGGACGGCGAGGTCTGCGGGCTGGTGCTGGCGCGGATCCAGGGACCCAGCCTGTTCACCGACGAGGTGGCGATGTCCCTCGAGGCGGTCTACGTCGCGGAGGGCGCCCGCCGCCGCGGGGTCGGGCACGCCCTGCTCGGCGCCGTGCTCGAGGAGGCCCAGCGGGTCGGGGCGACGGACGTGCTCGCGATGCCGCTGCCCGGCGCCCGCGGGATGCTGCGGTTCCTGGCCCGGCTCGGCTTCGCCCCCGCCGCCGCGCACCGGGTGGTGAGCACGGAGGCCCTGCAGCGCCGCCTGGTCGCGGACGCACCGGTGCGGCGCCCGTCGGCCCGCATCGGGATCGACGACCTCATCGCCCGCCGGCGGCGTGCCCGCGCGGGCCGCGCGGCCGGCGGCCCCGACCCGGCCGCGGTCCAGCCGGCTCAGGCCGGCCGGGCGTCCATCAGCATGCAGGTGAGGCGCGCCGAGCAGACGCGCCGGCCCCGCGGGTCCTCGACCACCACGTCGTAGGTCGCGACCCGCCCGCCGAGGTGCACGGCCGTCGCGGTCGCCGTGACCACCTCGCCGGCGTCCCCCGGCACGCCCCGGTGGTGCGTGCAGCTCAGCTCGATCCCGACCGCCCGGCGCCCCGGGCCCGCGTGCGCGGCCGCCGCGTAGGAGCCCAGCGTCTCGGCGAGCACCGCCGACGCGCCGCCGTGCAGGAGCCCGAACGGCTGGGTGTTGCCCGCGACCGGCATCCTGCCGACGGCGCGCCCGGGGGAGACCTCGAGGAGCTCGATGCCCATGCGGGCCATCAGCGTGCCCGGGGGGACCAGGGTGGGGTCGGCGGGGCCGGGGACGGGGGAGTGGGTGTCGGACATGCCCGATAGGTTGGCACCCGTGACTGACGCGACGCGACCCCTGCCCGGCGAGCCCGCCGCACGTCTGCTCCTCGTGGACGGCCACTCGATGGCGTACCGGGCGTTCTTCGCCCTCCCGGTGGACAAGTTCGCGACCTCCACGGGGCAGCCGACCAACGCCGTGTTCGGCTTCGTCTCGATGATGGCGAACCTGCTCCGCGACGAGCGCCCCACCCACGTCGCGGTCGCGTTCGACGCCGGGCGGACCACGTTCCGCACCGAGCAGTACGAGGAGTACAAGGCCAACCGCGCCGCGTCGCCGGAGCCGTTCCGCGGTCAGGTCGAGATCATCAAGCAGGTGCTCGCGACGCTGCACGTCCCGACCCTGGACAAGCCGGGCTTCGAGGCCGACGACATCCTCGCCACCCTCGCGCGCCAGGGCGCCGCGGAGGGCATGGACGTGCTGATCTGCTCCGGCGACCGGGACTCGCTGCAGCTGGTGAACGAGCGGGTCACCGTGCTGTACCCCGTCAAGGGCGTCTCCGAGCTGGCGCGCATGACCCCGGAGGCGGTGGAGGCCAGGTACGGCGTCCCGCCGGCGCGCTACCCGGACATCGCCGCGCTCGTGGGCGAGTCGTCCGACAACCTGCCCGGCGTGCCGGGCGTCGGCCCCAAGACGGCGGCCAAGTGGATCACCACCTACGACGGCCTGCCGGGCGTCGTGGCGGCGGTCGGCTCGATCACCGGCAAGGCGGGGGAGTCGCTGCGCGCGCACCTCGACCAGGTGCTGCTCAACCGCCAGCTCAACCGGCTGCTGGACGACCTGGAGCTGCCGCTCGGCCCCGAGGACCTCGCGGCGCGGCCGTGGGACCGCGAGGCGCTGCACACCATCCTCGACGAGCTCGAGTTCCGCACGCTGCGCGACCGGCTGTTCGCGATGCTCGCCGAGGCCGACGCGGCCGGCGACGGGGGCGTGGCCGCGCCGGCCGCTGCCGCCGCCGAGGGCCCCGTCGTCGTGACCCCGGTGGACGGCGGCCTCGCCGGCTGGCTGGCGCGGCACGCGGGCGTGCGCACCGGCGTCGACGTGCAGGGCTCCGCCGCCCCCGCCGGCGGCGACGCCTGGGGGATCGCGCTGGTGGCCGGCGGCGAGGCCGTGTCCTACGACCTGGCGCAGATCGCCCCGGCCGACGAGGCGGCCCTGGCCGCCTGGCTGGCCGACCCCGCGCAGCCGAAGGCGCTGCACGCCGCGAAGGAGGCCTGGCACGCGCTGGCGGGCCGCGGCCTGGCGCTCGCGGGCGTCGAGTTCGACACCGAGCTGGGCGCGTACCTGCTGCAGCCCGACCGGCGCGGGTACGACCTGCCGGACCTCGCCATCGGCTACCTGCGCCGCGAGCTCGGCGCCGTCGCCGACGACGCCGGGCAGGGCGCGCTGGACCTCGGGCTGGACGGCTCCGACGAGGGCACCCGCGGGGCGGTGCGCGCCGCGGCGGTCGTCGACCTCGTCGACGTGCTGGCCGAGCAGCTCGCCGACCGCGGGGCCGACCACCTGCTGCGCGACGTCGAGCTGCCCCTGGAGGGTGTGCTCCAGCGCGTCGAGCACGTCGGCATCGCCGCGGACCCCGAGTACCTCACGACGCTGGAGCGGGAGTACGACGCCGCCGTGCAGCGTGCCGCGGCCGACGCGTACGCGGTCATCGGGCGGGAGGTGAACCTCGGGTCGCCGAAGCAGCTGCAGGAGGTGCTGTTCGACCAGCTCGGGATGCCGCGGACGAAGAAGATCAAGACCGGGTACACCACGGACGCGAACGCCCTCGCGGACCTGTTCGCGCGCACCGGGCACCCGTTCCTCGAGCACCTGCTCACGCACCGCGACGCCATCCGGCTGCGCCAGACCGTCGAGGGCCTGCTGCGCTCGGTGTCGCCGCAGGGCCGCATCCACACGACGTTCCAGCAGACCATCGCCGCGACCGGACGCCTGTCCTCGACGGACCCGAACCTGCAGAACATCCCGATCCGCACCG
Organism: Cellulomonas sp.; assembly: GCA_032056255.1. Taxonomy (GTDB): domain Bacteria; phylum Actinomycetota; class Actinomycetes; order Actinomycetales; family Cellulomonadaceae; genus Cellulomonas. The sequence goes on from DAMBCY010000139.1 coordinate 7,857, forward strand.
AGGCGGGACGGCAGATCCGGCGCGCCTTCGTCGTGGGCCCCGGCTACGAGACGCTCCTGACCGCCGACTACTCGCAGATCGAGATGCGCATCATGGCGCACCTGTCCGGCGACGCGGGCCTGATCGAGGCGTTCCGGTCCGGGGAGGACCTGCACTCGTACGTCGGGTCGCGCGTCTTCGGCGTCCCCACGGACGCGGTCTCCAGCGCGCAGCGCTCGAAGATCAAGGCCATGTCCTACGGCCTCGCGTACGGCCTGTCCTCCTACGGGCTGTCCCAGCAGCTGAAGATCGACGTGGCCGAGGCCGCGTCCCTCATGCAGGACTACTTCCACCGGTTCGGTGGCGTCCGCGACTACCTGGCCGGCGTCGCGGACGAGGCGCGGGCCACCGGCTACACGGCCACGATCCTCGGGCGCCGGCGGTACCTGCCGGACCTCACCAGCGACAACCGGGTGCGCCGCGAGGCGGCCGAGCGGATGGCGCTGAACGCCCCGATCCAGGGCTCGGCGGCGGACATCATCAAGCTCGCGATGCTCGGCGTGCAGCGCGAGCTCGACGCCCAGGGGCTCACCTCGCGGCTGCTGCTCCAGGTGCACGACGAGCTCGTGCTCGAGGTCGCGCCCGGCGAGCGGGACGCGGTCGAGGCGCTCGTGCGCGCGCAGATGGGCGCGGCGTACGAGCTCGACGTCCCGCTGGACGTCTCGGTCGGCGTCGGCGAGAGCTGGCACGCCGCGGGGCACTGACCGGCCCGACCGCCCGGCCCACGCGCGAGGTCGTCGGTTCCGCGCGAGGTCGTCGGTTGCGCCACCCGTCGGACGGACGCAACCGACGACCTCGGCGTCCGCGTCAGGCCGGGCGGTGCGTGACGAAGATCGCCGTGCCCGGCAGGCGCTCGCCGCGCAGGGGGCTCCAGCCGCCCCAGGTGCGGTCGTGCCCGGCGGGCCACTCGGGCTCGACCACCGCGTCGACCACCAGGCCGGCGGCCACCAGGTCGGCCACGTGGTCCCCGACGGTGCGGTGGTACTCGGCGTACAGCACCCGGCCGTGCTCGTCGGACTCCACGTACGGCCGGCGGTCGAAGTACGACCGGTCCGCGGTGAGCCCCCGCTCGCCGGGGTCGTCCGGGAACGCCCAGCGGACCGGGTGCGTCACCGAGCAGACCCAGCGCCCGCCCGGCCGGAGCACCCGGGCCGCCTCGGCGTGCACACGGCGCGCGTCGGGCACGAACGGGATCGCGCCGTAGGCGGTGAACACCACGTCGAAGGTGGCGTCGGGGAACGGCAGCGCCCGCGCGTCCGCCTGCACCAGCGGCACGGGCGTCGGGCGTCCCGCGACCGGCCCGGCGTCCGCGGCCACCGCGCGGGCGGGGTCGCGGTCCAGCGCCGCGGCGGCGCGCAGCATGCCGGCCGAGACGTCGGTGGCGACGGCCAGTGCGCCGTGCGCCGCGAGCCAGCGCGAGCACTGCGCCGCGCCGGACCCGACCTCGAGCACCCGCGCGCCCGTGACGTCGCCGAGCAGCCGGGCCTCGGACTCCCGCAGGCCCTCGGGGCACCAGAGGAAGTCGTCGTCGCCGAGGAAGGACCCGTGCTCGTCGAGGTACTCGGCGGCGTTCGCGTCCCACCAGCGCCGGCCGGCACCGTCGGTCGCGCCGGCGGGCACGTCCCGGTAGCCCGCGGAGGCGAGGCGACCGGCGGTGCCGGAGGGGTCGTCGCCCGCGGTGCCGCGCGGCGGCTGCGGCGGGTCCTGGTGGGTCGTCACCCGCTCG
>DAMBCY010000140.1:0-9529 GCA_032056255.1 Cellulomonas sp.
GCTACGCGCGCTGCACTCCCCGCACCGTGCACACCAAGCTCCGGCTGCTCCTCGAGCACGGACTCATGCGACCGGGCGACCAGCAGCTCGTCGACCACCTGCCGGCGAACCGGCGGCCCGTCGTCTACGCGCGCCCAACCTGAAGAGCATCGACGACGCCCCAGCAGATCGATCGCGCGAGCACGATCCTCGACGGCCCGCGGGCGCAAGACCAGGCCACGTACCGCGCCGCATTCGTCGCAGCCATCCGGCAGCGACTCGCCGAACTCGACGTCCATGACCTACCCGTCGAGTCCGACAACCAGCCGCAGTGCTTCGACCCTCTTCTCACGGACCTGCAGGAGTACGCGTCCGCGAACGCAGTCCTGGAGATCGCAGGCGAAGCCCTTGGTGCTGCCGGCACCGTGGTCGACGCCCTACGCACCACTGGCCTGACCTACCTCGACCGGCTCCACCAGGAACTGCAGCGCGACAGCAGCCGGCACCAACCGAAGGAGAACCAAGTGGACCCATCCACCCTGCCCGTGCCGGCGCTCCTAGCCGGACTGCGCGCCGGCGCAGTCGGCAGCTACCTCACCGAGGCGGCCGTCGAACTGCTGATCCGGCATCTCACCTGGCTCACCCGCCCCGGCTTCGTGCGCGCGTGCATCTGCGCGCTCGAGGACGACCGCGAGGTGCTGGCCGTCGACTGGATCGTAGCCCAGCGTCACCTCGCCACGGCATATGCCAAGCCGGCGGAGCGTGCAGTCGGGCTCATCGCAGTGCAGCTCGGCACCTGCCAGGATCCGGCGGAGGCGCCGATCGACGCCCAGAGGATGCCGCCGCTGGCCTTGCTGCTGCCGAACCTGTCACGCGCGGACGCCGATCTGGTTCTCGCGGCGGTCTCGCATGCTGCCGGCACCCACGACCACGTCGACCACGTCGGTGACCTGAAGACGACGGGGGAGTGGTGGCCGACCGCGACGAGCCAGCGGCTCCGGTTGGGGCCGGCCCACGCGTGGCCCGAGCCGACCGCGGCCAGCCTGGAGGGCTGAGGTGACAGCGGGGCCGGTCTTGCGTCGGACCTTCCGGGTGCCGGTGGAGGTGAGCATCGACGTGCCGGGCACGCCGGGCACGCGGGAGTTCGACTTCGCGGAGTCCGACGCCTACGCGGCGGTGCGCGGCGTGCCCGCGGCGCTGACCTCGGACGATGACGCGGTCACGCCCCACGCCGTGCAGGTCGACCTGCCCCGGCCGACGGAGCCACATATCCGACCTCACCGCCGTGGCGATACGGGGGTTCGGCGTCGTCCGGCCGCACGCCCCCTGGCAGGCCGGACGGCGCACACGCGATGTGTGGCCCTGTCTCTCTCGGGAGGCAGGGCCACGTTGCATCCGGGCGCTCAGCCCTCATCGACGGTGTAGGTGGCGGCGAGGCCGGCGCGCTGCGGCGGTGATCTGCTCGCGGTAGCCGGCGCGGGTGTCGGCCAGGCGCTGCTCGGCGTGAGTGCGCTCGGTCTCGAGAGCGACGTGGGCGGCCACGAGCTCGGCCGCGGCGCGCTCGCACGTCTCGAGCCCGGGCGGTGCCCCCGCACCCTCGCCCGCGGCACCCCGTCAGCCAGCGCCAGGGTTGGCTGACGCCGGCCAGTCCCAGGCTGAGCACGCTTGAGGTGCCAGTCCGCCCCTTGCCCGAGCGGGTCGCGCCACGCCGCAATGAGCACTCGGTGATCGCCGGCGCGCTGGTCGGTGTGCTGACCGTGACGATCAGCACATTCGGGCCACGCACCCCCGAGTACCCGGGCGCCCTCCTTCTGGTAGCCGTGGACCTCGCCGACGGTGTCGTCCACGTCGATGAACACGAGATCACCGTCGCCGGGCCGGTATCCGATCCGCCAGGCCGGTTAGCACGCGACCGGAAGCGGCATGCAGCTGCAGCACGTGACCATGGGTGAACGAGCGCAGGAACGGACCGATCGTTGACGGCGCCCGTACGCCCGCGACCACTCGCGCGGTGCCACCGGCACGTAGGACGTCCAGGTCATCGATGTTGTCTGCCCCGCGCGAGCATGCCAGCGACCACGGTGTGGAGACGTCTTGCTTGACCTGACACGTACGGTTCTTCAGGGACTGCGCTACGTGGGTCCACGCCGGCTTGTGCGGGAATCAGGCCCGGTCATTCGGCGCGGCGCGCCCGTCCGAAGGTGGCGCACCAGCCTGTGCCTCCAGGGCCTGCACCAGGCCAGTCACGTCACTCAGGTGCGCGTAGACGGGATGCCGGAACTCGGCGGCGAACGCGACGAGTTCCTTCGTGCGGACTCGCTGCGTCAGCGTGGACCAGATCTCGTCAGACTGCTCGCCGCCGGCGAGCCGGTGCAGGCAGATGAGGTACGGGTCGAGCCGCGCCTGGCGTAGTGCCAAGGGCTGATCTGCACGGAGCAGCTCCGCGGCCGTCTTGAGGGACCCGTCGATCAGCGCGGCCTGTGCCTTGAGCAGGACGTGATCGAAGCCGCCGACGCTACTCGTCAGCGTGAGTGCCAGCTCGGGGTGTCGCAGCATGTTCGCCGCGCGGCACGACACACCAACTCCTACGCCGGGGAAGCCGCCCAGCAACTTCTTGCCGAGGGAGACCGTGCGCTCGAGGTCTCCGAGGACGAAGCTCACATACTCCATGCTCATGAGCCATTCGCGCTCGCGCAGGCCTTCTGGCACGTCTTCGAGAGGCCCCGCCGCCTCGGCCCCCCTGCCGCTGTCGAGCATGTGGCGGACGTCATCGAGCCGCCCCGCATAGGCCATGCCAGCCCAGCCGTCCCCGACGTCCAGCCGATCTCGCCATCCCTCTGTCCGCCGAGCAGCGCAGATCAGCGCGTCGAGGGCCGCGACATCCTCGGGCACTAGAGTCAGGTCGTGCCGCGCTATCAGGTCTGCCGCCAAGTTGGCGAGTTCGTCGAGCGCGGCGAGGCTTAGGCCGCCTCGGCGGACGAGCCGGGCGACCCCGGCGATCACGTAGTTGCGCGGCATGCGGAGCAGCGCGCGCCGGTCCGGGCCGTCCAGGTCGTTCGTGAAATGCGGATGCCGCATCCGGTCGCCGAGAATGCTCGCCGCAAGGTTCGCGTCAGTTACGACCTCGAGCACGCGCACCACCTCGATTGTCTCCCGGCCCGAGCCTGCCGCCAGCAGTCGCGCCCACAGATCACCCAGGTTGTCGACCCCCCACGCGCCGAGTGCCGCCAACGCGACGCGCATCTGCTCACGGACAAGCGGAGACTCGTAGCGCACCGTCTGCAAACCCGCCTTCCGGACCACTCGCAAGGTCCGGGCTGGGACCTGCCGATTCTCGTCCGGGCGGAGCGCCGCGAGCTTGAGCAGGGCCGTCACCAGCCTCGCGCTTGACGCATCGTCCCTCTGCGGCGCAGGACTGAACTTGTTCATGATGGCTTCGATCACCCGGTGGCCGGCCCACGCGATCGTTGCCTCGACGTCTCCCCCAGGCTCGCTGGTCAGGACGTGCCGCCGGCGCATCTCACGATCCGGGAACCGGAGGAAAGCCCGCAGTGCCCCCAGCCCGCCCCTCCGCTCGAATGTCTCGCGGTCCCCGAGGCATACCGCCGCTGCAGTGGCGACCCGATCGTCGGACGACACGAGGAGTTCCTCAAGCACCACCCGCACCCGCTCACGGCGCCCTCCATCCAGATAGAGGCAGACCAGGACCGTCCACCCAGAAGGGCCATCCACCAGAACCTGGTCAAGGACGCGCTCGGCCCACCCGCTGCTCGACCGGGTGGCAGAGGTCACGACCGCGAACCCGACGTTCGGCTCGGGGTCCTTCAGCAGCCGGACCAGCGTGCCGACGTCATCGCCCCGCTCACCGAGCGTCAGCGCCACCTCGCGACGAATCTCCCAGTCGGCGCTGTCCGCGTAGCCCTCGAGCGTCTCCGTCGCACGCTCACCAAGGACGTTGCCCAGCGCCGCCACGGTCGGCAGGAGCAACTCGCCGGGGATCTCCGGGAAGGTCAGCACGCCTAGGCCGGGGACACCGAGCCGCCCGGCCGCCTTGATCAGGCTGCCAGGCTCTGCTATCCGGCTGGCGACCTCCCAGAAGAGGCCAGGCTCCGGGACAAGCAACCCGGCCAGTGCGGCCCACGGCATCGTCGACCGGACGACCTCGTCGGCTAGGGCTGCTCGCACCAGCAGGGCGAACGCTTCGCCCTTGGCGCCGTGCAGCGCGTCGATGAGACCTTTGTCGGCGCCATCGGGCCGACCGGGCGCACCCTCGCTATGACGGGCGAAGATCGATGAACGTTTGTCCGCACCGGGGACGCGCCAGATTGCCCCGTCCAGGCCGGGCAGGAGCTCCTCGGCCCGCGCTCGGTCGAGACCCACACGCGAGCCCTGGAGTTGCTGGAACCGCGCGACCGCGTCGTCGTGCTCGCCGCCGGAGTACGCACCCGCCGCCAGCGCCACCAGGAGCCCCGTCTCGAACAGATCGCTCGCGCGCGCAAGCGATTGGGCGAGCGCGCGCCAGCGGCCGGTCGCGTCTTGCTCCCCCTCCTGATCGCGCAGGTAGTGCACCACAGCGGTCGCAAGACGGACCCGGGCGACGCCGAGCGGTAGTCGTGCCAGCTCGGCGAGGATCTCAGTGTTCGTCCATGCGGCCAGCGCCCGGGTCACGAGGGCGTCGCCGATCAGGTCGTGTGCGAACCGGAACCGAGGGGTGCTGGCCTCGTCCCGCGAGGCGACCGAGGTGAACAGGAGATTCCCGATGTCCTGGGGCGGCAGGAAGCGGGCGGCGTCGAGGTCGCTCAGGGCGGCGCCGTCGATCGACCTTGGAAGCGCGTCGAGGATCGCGCCAGCCGAGAACTCGCGAACTGCACGGCGGTGAAACGTGAGCGCTATCGTCTCGGCCGCCGTGAGCAGGGACCGCATCGACGCACCATTTGTGCTGCCCTTCGCCATACGGTGGAACATCTCCACCAAGAACTCCTGAGCGATCTGCGCGACCCCGGCGCTCGCCGGGGACGCGAGCCGCGCCAGGCCGGCGAGGCGGGTCAGGAGCACGGTGCTGGGTACGGCTGACGGCTCGATCTCCACGACCGGCCTGTGAAGCGGGGACGCGAGGCCTGCGAGCATCCGGCGCCGGCTTTCCAGGTCCGGCCCTGCCAGGTGCAACCAGTGCACTGCCTCGCCGTGCCAGAGCGCTGGCTGCGCGCGACGGGAGAAGATGACGAGGCGGATCCCGGATGCCGCCGCCAGGTCGACCGGGAGCAGCGCGTCGAGGTCATTGCCCGACGGGCCGTCGAACGGGAGCCCGTCGAGCAGGACTACGACACGGTTCCCCTCCTGCACCAGACGGGCCGCCCGTTCTATCTCCGCGAGCACCCGTGCGCTGTGGTCCTCGCGGACCAGGACGGGGAGGCTGGCCTCGCTTGACGCGGTCAGGAACTGGCGAGCGAGCCGGCGGGCGGTCCACGTGGCCAGTGTGCTCTTGCCCGCGCCCGAGTCGCCGTGGACGCCGACGGCCCGGAATGCGCGGAGCGCCACGTCGAGCCCGTCGATGACACCGTCCAGGTTCGACGGCGTGAGGGTGCTCCTGTCTAGGGACAGCGCGTTGACCTTCGGCAGCCACCACGCGGGAGCCTCGGTGAGTTCTTCGGCAGCCCTGGGCGGCAGGTCCCAGGTCAGCAACGGGGCAACGAACGCGGAGTCGAACTCCAGCCGGTCCGTCGTGAATGACGGCATGTAGCGCGTCTGCTCCAAGAGCCTGGCGGCCTCCGCCTCCGTGCTGCTCACCGAACACCCCCGCGTGTAGACGGCTGGACCAGTCACATCTCAGCACACCGCACCACCCCGGCCCGGGAAACGGGCGCCTGGTCACAGATCGGTGCAAGGAGCCGTGTCGACACGGTAACTTCGCACCGTCGGTGAGGCCGGAGGCCTGCTCCGGTACGTCGTGCCACCACGATGAGGAGTGTGTGTGTGAGCAGACCAGGAGCAGCCGCCGGTCGGTCGCGGCCCTACGTGGTCGTGGCGGCCGTGATCGTCGTGGAGACGCTCCTGGTTGCGGGGTTCGCCACAGCCTGGGCGATCTCCCTGGTGCCGTACTCCGCCGATTGGGGGACCGTCGCCGACTGGGTGACGGCGACGGCTGCGGTCGCCGCACTGGTGGGCGTGGGCTTGCAGATCGGGCAGTGGAACGCTCAGCAGCGTCAGCGGCTTGAGGACGACAAGCGGCGGGAACGCGAGCTCGACGATGAGCGGCAGCGGGAACGAGAAGCGCTGGGTATGGCGGTGGGCGCTCGGCTGGAGATCCGTTTCGACAACGAGATCGGGTCTCACGTCGTTCGGTGGACGGTCTCGAACGCCTCACCCTTCCCCATCACCGAGGTCGCGCTCGTCATGGGAGGCCAGGACGGTGCGGCGCAGCGCTCGGTCGGATCGGTGCTTCCGATGGCTTCCGAGACCGGGACCTGGGTGCTCGGCACGGCAGCCCCAGACCCTGGATTCACCGTGCGGTACGTCGACTCGTGGCGGGTGAACAGAGAGATCGCGGTGTCCGCCTACACGGAGCACGACCGGCACCTCGGGTCCGCACGGAACTAGGGGGAGCCTGACCCGGTTTCCCGGACAGTTGCGGTGTGGTGCTCATGCCGCCGCGGTGGCGGTGGTGTGTAGGTCCTCGAAGTCGTTCGGGGACCGGTAGCCGGGGCCGGAGTGGCGTCGGACGGGGTTGTAGAAGCCCTCGATCCACTCGAAGATCGCCGAGGCGAGTTCCTCGCGGGAAGACCAGGTGCGGCGGTCGAGCAGCTCGCGCTGCATGCTCGACCAGAAGCTCTCCATCATGGTGTTGTCGACCGAGGACGCGACCCGGCCCATCGAGCCGAGCAGGCCGGCCTCGCGCAGCCGGTGCCCGAAGATCCATGACGTGTACTGAGCTCCGCGGTCCGCGTGCACGATCGCACCCGGTGCGGGGTGGCGCCGCCAGATCGCCATCTGCAGGGCGTCGACGACCAGTTCGGAGCGCATGTGGTCGGCGATCGACCCAGCCCACGATCTTCCTCGTGAACACGTCGAGCACCGCGGCGCAGTAGACCTTTCCGGTGCTCGTGGGGTGCTCAGTGATGTCGGTGCACCACAACCGGTCCGGGCTGTCGGCGGTGAACCGCCGCTGGACGAGATCCTCGTGCGGTGCCGGCAGCGGCCGCTGCCCGCGGCGTTTGCGCCGGTGACAGACCCCGACCAACCCTGCGACGCGCATCAGCCTCGCGACCCCGCTTGCGGCCGCAGGCGATCCCGAGCCCGAGGCGCAGCTCGGCACGGACCCTCGGGGCACCGTAGGTCCCGCGCGAGCCGTGGTGGATCGCCGTGATCGTCGCGGTCAGCGCCTGGTCGGCGACCGCGCGGGCGCTCGGCGTCCGGTTCAAGGCGTCGTAGAGCCCGGAGCGGGAGATCCCCAGCACCCGGCAGGTCGCCGCGACGGGCACCCCGTCAGCGGCCAGTTCCTGGACCAGCCGGGCACTCATCTTGGGAGGACGTTCTCCCGGGCGAAGTAGGCCGAGGCCCGCTTGAGGATCTCGACCTCCATCTCCAGCACCCGGTTGCGGCGCCGCAGCTCGACCAGCTCGCGGCGCTCGTCGGAGCTCACGCCCTCGCGGCGGCCGGCGTCGACGTCGTCCTGGGCCATCCACCGCCGCAGGCACGACTCACTGATCCCGAGATCGGACGCGAGCTTCGCAACCGGCTGCTGACCCGAACGGGCCAGGTCCACTGCTCGACGCCGCAACTCCGGCGGCTTGGCTACAGGCATCCCAGAATCCCTTCCCGAGACGATCATCGCCTCAGACGAGGTGTCCCGGAGGAGCGGGTCAGGCTCCCTACGCTCCGAAGTGCCATCCGTACCGGCCTGACCACCACACCGACAGTGGTAACCAGGCCGTAGGGCAGGTCACCTGATCTGTGGTGCCGGGAGGCGCCCGCTGAGTGGGTGTCGAACGTGCCCAGACCTCATCCGAAGGAGTTCCGCGAGGACGTCGTGGCCGTGGCTCGCCGCGGGGACGCTCCGATCGAGCAGATCGCCCGCGACTTCGGGATCCGTGAGTCGTGCCTGCGGAACTGGTTGCAGGCCGCCGACGTCGAGGACGGCAACCGGCCCGGGGCCACGGCCTCGGAGTCGGCCGAGCTGCGCGAGGCCCGTCAGCGGGTCCGGTTGCTGGAGCAGGAGAACGAGGTTGTGCACCGCGCCGCGGCGTACTTCGCTCAGGCGCGCCTGCCGGGAAACTGATCTACCCGCTCGTGCGTGAGCTCGCCGGCGACGGGGTTCCCCTCGCGGTGTCGTGCCGGGTCCTGACGCTCGCAAGACAACCCTGCTACCGGTGGCTCACCGCCCCGATCCTCTCCGAGCGGGCGTTGATCATCCGCGACCCGATCTTGGGGTCCTTCGCCAGGGCTCACCGACGATCGCGCTCACCGCGAGGTCGCGGGCGTTCTCGCGGTGAGCGGTGGCGCCGCTCGGACCAGCCATGCCTTCTGGCATCGGAACCCTAGGCGCTAGTCAGTCCCGAATGACCGCACGCGCTGGTGGAATCTGGTCCTGAGGATCAGCCGGGTCCGTCGCTGGAGGCCGCGAGAAGGGGAACCAGGATGTCGCTGATCGGGGTCTTGATGCCGTGGGTTCGTGCGAGGCGTTGGATGACGCCGTTGCGCACGTCCCACTCCAGTGGTCGGCCGGCTTCGCGGTCGGCGAGTATGGAGGTGCCGAGGTCTTGGGGGAAGGACTGGAACCGGGTCAGGAGTTCTTCCGGCACGTCGTCGCCGAGGGTCGCGCCCTCGGCGCGGGCGACGGCGAGGCACTCGCGCAGGTAGGCGAGTGCGAACTCTGCGATGTCGCCGCGGTGGAACATGCCCGAGCGGCGGCGGGTGAGGACCATGAGCCCGGCCGTAGCGTTCTGCAGCAGCTTGCGCCAGGCGACGGAGGTGAAATCTGCGGCCAGGTCGACGTCGCACCAGGTGTCCTGCAGTGCCGCGCGTACGCGCTCCGACGACGGTGAGTCCGGCAGAGTCAGGCGGGCGTCTCCGCGCAGCCGTACCGACCCGTCGGGCTGGGCCTCGGCGGGGAACCACACGACTGCGGGCACGATCTGCGCGGCGGCGAGGAGCGGAGCGAGCGCAGCCTGTTGCTCAACCCCGTTCTGGAGGACGCACACGACCGTGTCCGGACCGCATAGCGCCGAAAGCCAGGCGGTCGCCGCATCGAGTTGCGTGGCCTTGACCGCGAGAAAGACCAGATCTACGGTCCGATCGACCTGGTCCGGGTCGGTCTGCACGGGTCCCGGCACGAGGATCCTGTTGTCGCCTCGACGCAGCTCGAGGTGGTCTCGCCCTGTGCGTCCGAAGAGCAACGGCGTGCGGCCCGCGTCGTGGAGCGCAGCCGCGACGGTGGTGCCGATGGCGCCCGGACCGACGAGTGCCACTTCGGCGGGCGCCGTCGTGCGCGGAGGTTCGGGATGATTCATGGCTTGCACGTTATCCCGTTACTCGCGAACGGGACATATGGCAG
>DAMBCY010000141.1:0-9523 GCA_032056255.1 Cellulomonas sp.
CATCACGCACCGCGTGCTCGCCCGCCTGTTCGAGGACCGCGGCGTCATCCTGGACCGCACGTACCAGCTGAACGTCGGCGGCAACATGGACTTCAAGAACATGCTCGAGCGCGAGCGCCTGGAGTCCAAGAAGGTCTCGAAGACCCAGGCCGTCACCTCGAACATCGAGGACGGACCGCTGGCCGGCAAGAAGGCGGACCGCAACGTCCACATCGGCCCGTCGGACTACGTCGCCTGGCTCGACGACCGCAAGTGGGCGTACGTGCGCCTCGAGGGTCGCGCGTTCGGCGAGGTGCCCCTGAACCTGGAGTACAAGCTCGAGGTCTGGGACTCCCCGAACTCGGCCGGCATCATCATCGACGCCGTCCGCGCCGCGAAGATCGCGCTCGACCGGGGCGTCGGTGGCCCGATCCTCTCGGCCTCGACCTACTTCATGAAGTCCCCGCCGGTCCAGAACGAGGACCGCTACGGCCGGGAGCTCGTGGAGAAGTTCATCGCCGGGGAGATCGAGCGCTGATCCGGAGCGGAACGCAGGATCGGCGCGACCAGAAGATCGAGCGCTGATCCGCCACCGCTGACGACGAGGCCCCGCATCCCCTTCCCGGGACGCGGGGCCTCGTCGCGTCAGACCCGGGGCGCCGAGCGTCGCGGCGTCGTCCAGCACCTCGGCCCGCTCCACGTCGGTGACCCCTGGCGCACCAGGGCGACCCGGTCGCCGTTAGCCTGACCCGGTGCAGGTGGTCTCCGATCTGAAGCAGCTCTGGCCCCTCGTCGACTTCCGGAGGCTGCTCGCGGTCCGCCTGGTGAGCCAGACGTCGGACGGGCTGTTCCAGGCCGGCCTGGCCACCCTGTTCTTCTTCTCCCCGGAGAACGCCACCACCGCCACGGGCGTCGCGGCCGCGTTCGCGGTGCTGCTGCTGCCGTTCACGGTGGTCGGCCCGTGGGCGGGCGTGCTGCTGGACCGGTGGCGACGCCGGCAGGTGCTGCTGGTCGGCAACCTCGTGCGCACCGGGCTCACCCTCCTGATCGCCCTGGTGATGGCGACCGCGGGCGTCGGGCCGCTGGTCTACGTGCTGGCGCTGGTGACGCTGTCCGTCAACCGCTTCCTGCTGTCGGCGCTGTCCGCGTCCCAGCCCCGGGTCGTCGCCGGCCCGCTGCTGCTGACGGCGAACTCCATCACCCCGACGCTCGGGACGGTGTCCGCGGGCATCGGCGGCGGGATCGGGCTGCTGCTCGGCCTCGTGCTGCCGGACGGCACCGCGAAGGACGTGACCGCGCTGGTCGCCGCGGCGGCCCTGATGACCGCGGCGTCGCTGCTCGCGACCCGCCTGGGCCGCGACCTGCTCGGACCGGACCGCCGCGCGGACGCCACGGAGCTGCGCCGGTCGCTGTCGATGCTCGCGCACGGCCTGGTGGGCGGCGCGCGCTACCTGGTGCGCCGCGGGACGCCCGGCCGGGCGCTGGGCGTCATGGCGGTGCACCGGTTCCTGTACGGCGCGGTGTTCATCGCGAGCCTGCTGATCTCCCGGAACCTGCTGTCGGACCCGGCGGACGCGCGGGCGGGCCTGGTCACGTTCGCGACCGTCGTCGGGGTCACGGGCGTCGGGTTCGCGCTGGCGATCGTCGTGACCCCGGTCGTCTCCCCCCTGATCGGCCCGCAGTCGTGGATCGCGCTCTGCCTGGTCCTGGCGGCGGCGACGCAGGCGCTGCTCGCCGTGACGGTGGCGTTCCCCGCGGTGCTGGCCGGGTCGCTGGTGCTGGGCCTCGCGGCGCAGGGCGCGAAGATCGCGGTCGACACGATCGTGCAGCGGGACACCGACGACGCGTACCGGGGCCGGGCCTTCGCGCTGTACGACGTCCTCTACAACGCGGCGTTCGTGGGTGCGGCGGCCCTCGCGGCGGTCGCCCTCCCGGACACGGGGTGGTCGCGCGGGGTGTTCGCGCTCCTGGCGGTCGCGTACCTGGCGACGGCGCTCGTCTACCGCACGCGCGCCACCGAGCCCGCCGAGGTCCCCGCCCCGGCCTGATCCGGCGGCGGACCACTGCCGAGACAGTCGGTTCCCGGTCGAGGTGGTCCCCGGAACGACCTCCTTCGGCAGGAAGTGACCACCTCGGCGACCGATGCGCGTGAGGGCGTGGGCGGGTCAGGACCGCTGCGCCGCCCACCACGCGAGCAGCGCCTCGCGCGCGGCGTCCTCGCCCAGCGGCCCCTGCTCCATCCGGAGCTCCAGCAGGTACCGGTACGCCTGGCCGACCTCGCGACCCGGGCCGATGCCGAGGAGCGCCATGATCTGCGTGCCGTCCAGGTCGGGGCGGATCGCGTCGAGCTCCTCCTGCTCCTGCAGCTGGGCGATGCGCGCCTCGAGGTCGTCGTACGCCTCGGACAGGCGGCGGGCCTTGCGCGCGTTCCGGGTGGTGCAGTCCGACCGGGTCAGGCGGTGCAGGCGCTCGAGCAGCGGCCCGGCGTCCGTGACGTACCGACGGACGGCGGAGTCGGTCCACGCCCCCTCGCCGTAGCCGTGGAACCGCAGGTGCAGCTCGGTGAGCCGCGCGACGGCCTGCACGGTGGCCTTGTCGACGTGCAGGGCCTTGAGGCGCTTCGCGACCAGCTTGGCGCCGACCACCTCGTGGTGGTGGAACGAGACGCCGCCGCCCGCCTCGAACCGGCGCGTGCCGGGCTTGCCGATGTCGTGCAGCAGCGCGGCCAGCCGCAGCACCAGGTCCGGCCCGGGCACGGGGCCGTCGGGGCCGGTCTCCAGGGCGATGGCCTTGTCGAGCACGGTCAGCGAGTGCTCGTAGACGTCCTTGTGCCGGTGGTGCTCGTCGATCTCCAGCCGGAGGGCCGGCAGCTCGGGCAGCACGTGGTCCGCGAGCCCGGTGTCGACCAGCACCCGCAGGCCCGGACGCGGGTGCGGCGACAGGAGCAGCTTGACCAGCTCGTCGCGGACCCGCTCGGCCGACACGATCGTCAGCCGCTCCGCCATGTCCGTGGCCGCCGCGAGCGTCGCCGGGTCGACGGCGAAGCCGAGCTGCGCCGCGAACCGCGCGGCCCGCAGCATCCGCAGCGGGTCGTCGGCGAACGACTGCCGCGGGTCGACCGGGGTGCGCAGCACGCCGCGCGCCAGGTCGTGCAGCCCGTCGAACGGGTCGACGAACGTCAGCTCGGGCAGCCGGATCGCCATGGAGTTCACGGTGAAGTCGCGGCGGGACAGGTCGCCCTCGAGCGTGTCGCCGAACGCGACCTCGGGCTTGCGGGACGTCGGGTCGTACGCGTCGGTGCGGTACGTGGTGACCTCGACGACGACGTCCTCGACGCCCCGGCGCGCGTGCCGGCGAGCGCCGATCGTGCCGAACGCCCGGCCGATGTCCCAGTGCGCGTCGCCCCACGCCGCGAGGATCCGCTCCGACTCGTCGGGCGTGGCGGAGGTGGTGAAGTCGAGGTCGGCGCTGGGCCGCCCGAGGAACGCGTCGCGGACCGGCCCGCCGACCAGGGCCAGCTCGTGGCCGGCCGCGCGGAACAGGTCGCCGAGCTCGAGCGCGGCCGGGGCGAGCTCCGTGATGACGCCGAGCGCCCGGCGCTGCAGCGCCAGGAGCGCGTCGGGGTCGACGGCGGTGGCCGGGTCGACGGCGTCGACGCCGGGGCGGCGGTTCGGTTCCTCGGGGAGCACGACGCCCAAGCCTGCCAGATCGGCGGGGGTGGTCCCCCGTCGTCCACAGGTCCTCCACCCCGGTTCGGGCCGGGGGCCGTGATGGAGTCGTTACAGTGGCCTGCATGCCCGAGCCCGCGCGCGCCCTGCCACCGGAGGGCGTCCCCGCGCCCCCGGGGGGGCACGCGCTGCGGATCGACCCGCGGACGCCCCGGCCCCGGCACGCCCACCTGCCCGTGGTCGAGGAGACGTCCGCAGGTGGCCTGGTCGTGCGCCAGGAGGCCGGGATCCACGTCGCGGCGGTGATCGCGCGCCGCAACCGGGCAGGCCGCCTCGAGTGGTGCCTGCCGAAGGGCCACCTCGAGGGCGACGAGACCCCGGAGCAGGCGGCGGTCCGCGAGATCGCCGAGGAGACCGGCATCGTCGGGCGCATCGTGCGGCGGCTGGGGGTCATCGACTACTGGTTCACCGGCGACGACCGGCGCGTGCACAAGATGGTGCACCACTATCTCCTCGGAGCGGTCGGCGGGGTGCTGACCGTGGAGGGCGACCCCGACGGCGAGGCGGAGGACGTGGCGTGGGTACCGGTGCTGGACCTGCCCGGCCGCCTGGCGTACCCCAACGAGCGGCGACTGGCCGAGACCGCGCACGTGGTGCTCGTCGGCGAGGCATGAGGCTGGGCGGCACGGCGGCCCGCGCGCGGGCCCTCGCGGCGGTGCTCGCGGCGGGCGTCCTGGTCCTGGCCGGGACGCCCGCGCAGGCGACCGGTCCCGCGTCCGGCGGGGTCGGGGCGTCGGAGGTGCGCCTCCCCGCCGCGCCCGCGACGGAGGACCTGCCCGCGACGGTCGCCGTCACCTCGGTGTCCCCGCAGGTGCTCGAGCCCGGCGAGGACCTGACCGTCACCGCGACCGTCCGCAACGACGGCACCGAGGTCATGGAGTCGCCGCGGGCCTCCGTGCGGATCTACCGGTACCGGATGTCCTCGCGCGAGCAGGTCTCCGCCTGGGCGCAGTCCGGCGCGGCCAGCCCGATCGGCGACGTGGCCGCCACGACGCTGGTCGAGGAGCCGCTCGCGCCCGGGAGGTCCGTGAGCGTCACGGTGGTCGTACCCGCCGAGGACGTCGGGCTGCTGCGCACCAGCGACGCCTGGGGACCGCGAGGTCTCACGCTCGACGTCTGGGACGGGTCGAGCCGGGTCGGGGTCGACCGCACCTTCCTGATCTGGCAGTCCACGGACGACGTCCCGACGACGCAGGTCGGCGTGCTGTCCGCCGTCGTCGGTCCCGCCACCCAGCCGTCCGTCGCGACGGAGGAGCCCGAGCCGGACGACGCGGAGACGCCCGACCCGACACCCGACCCGACCCTCGACCCGACACCCGACCCGACCGCGGCCCCGTCGCCGAGCGGCTCGCCCACCGGGTCCGGCGGCACCGGAGCCGGTGACGGCGCCGACGGCACGGGCACGACCGGCCAGGGCCCGGACGACGACGCCGCCGAGGACGACGCGCTGACGCCCCTCACCGCCTCGGGCGGCCGGCTCGGCCGGATCCTTCAGGCCACCGGCGACTTCCCGTTCGTGTCGTGGGCGGTCGACCCCGCGCTCGTGGACCAGGCCTCGACCGGGTCCCGCGCGGCGCGGTCCTGGCTCACGGGCGTCGAGGACGCCGCCGACGGCCGGGAGATCCTGCGGCTGCCGTGGTCCGACCCCGACCTGGCGGCCGTCGCGCACGCCGGTGCCGCCGACCCCGCGACGGATCTGCTGCGCCTCGCAGGCGCCGTCACGGGCAGCACGGAGGACAGCCCGCTGTGGACGGGCGTCGCGGACGTGCTGTGGGCGGCGGACGAGATCCCCGACCAGGTCACCGCGACCCGGGCGGCGACCTCCGCACCGGGGGTCCCGCTCGTCGTCGGCCCCACCGCCCTGCCCACCACCGGGACCGGCACGCCGAGCGCCCCGGCCTCCGTCCCGACCGAGGCGGGAACCGTGACGGCGCTGGTCCCCGACGCGACGCTCTCGTCCCTGCTCAGCACGCCCGCGGCGGTGCAGGCCGGCGTCACGCCCGCGACCGCGGCGCAGCGGGTGCTCGCGGAGACCGCCGTCCTCGCCCGGGCGACCGACGCCGCCTCGACGTTCGTCCTGGCCACGACCCCGCGCGACTGGGAGCCCTCGACAGCCGTGACCACGGCGCAGCTGAAGGCGCTGGCCTCCGCGCCGTGGGTGGACACCGTGTCGGTCGCCGACGTCCTGACTGCCGACGCCGCCGGGCTCGCCGACGGCGACGGCGCCGTGCGCGCCGAGCTGCCCGCCTCCGAGCGGGCCGCGAGCGAGCTGACGCCCGCCTGGGTCAACGCGCTGTCCGGCGACTGGCGCGCCGCCACCGAGTTCGCGGCCGTCGTCCCCGACCCCGACGCGCTGCTCGAGGGGCTGGACGCCGACCTCGTCGCACCGCTCGCCGTCGCCTGGCGCGCCGACCCCGAGGGCCGCGCGGCCGCCGTCGACCAGGCGCGCACCCGGGCCGTCCACCGGCAGAGCGGCCTCTCGGTGCTGCTGAGCGAGCAGTTCACGGTCGTCTCGTCCTCCGCGCAGATCACGGTGGCGGTCCACAACGAGCTCGACCAGCCCGCCGACGTGCGCGTGGAGCTCCGGCCGCGCAAGGGCTGCCTCGACACGGCCCGGTCCGCGATGACGACCGTCGCCGCGCAGACCGAGAGCTCGGTGACCCTGACGCTGCGCGCGACCGCGAACTGCGACGTCGTGGTCGACGTCAGCCTGGTGTCCCAGACCGGCCGCGAGCTCGTCACGCCGGTGTCGTTCTCGGCCCGGGTGGCCCCGACCATCGAGAGCGTCGGCGGCATCGTCGTCGGCGTGCTCCTCGCGCTCGTGCTCGCGTTCGGCATCTGGCGCACCGTGCGACGCGGCCAGACGGCCCGGCGCGGCGCACGCGTCCTCGCCGAGGGCCAGGAGCCCGGCACCGCGCCCGGGTCCGGGTCCGGCACGCCCTCCGGACGACGGGACCCGTCGTGACCGCCCCCGCGCCCGGCGACGACGGTCCCGCAGGCGGTCCGGGCGAGCGCCGCGGACGCGACGTCCCGCCGACCGGAGCGGTGGCCGGGGCGTCCGCCGCGGCGAGCGCCGACGCCGCCGTGCTCGCCGATCCCGGTGCCGCGCCCGCGCGCACCGGCCTGGGCCGGTCCTCGCTCATCATGGCGTCGGGCACGGCGGCCTCGCGGGTGCTCGGCGTGGTCAACACCGCCCTGCTCGGCTGGGCGATCGGCCTGACCGGCAGCATCGCCGACGCGTTCTCCGTCGCGAACAAGCTGCCCAACACCCTCTACCTGCTCATCGCGGGCGGCGTGCTCAACGCCGTGCTGGTCCCGCAGGTCGTGCGGGCCTACCGGCGTGCCGACGGGCAGCAGTACGTCGACCGCCTGCTGACCTTCGGGATCGCGGCGCTCGCCGGCCTGGCGCTCGTCCTGACCGCGACGGCACCGTTCTGGGTGCGGTTCTACTCGCAGTTCGCCGACCCCCGGGCCACCACCATCGCCACGGCCCTCGCGTTCTGGTGCATCCCGCAGGTCTTCTTCTACGGGCTGTACTCGCTCCTCGGCCAGGTGCTCAACGCCCGCGGGTCGTTCGGCCCCTACATGTGGGCGCCCGTCGTCAACAACATCGTGTTCATCGCGGGCCTGCTGGTGCTGGTGCGCGTGCACGGCCAGGTCGACGAGGACACGCCGATCGCGGCGTGGAGCTCCGGGCAGACGACCGTGCTCGGCGCCGCCGCCACGGTGGGCATCGTCGCCCAGGCGCTGGTCCTGCTGGTCCCGCTGTACCGCAGCGGGTTCCGGTACCGCCCCCGCTGGGGCCTGCGCGGCTCCGGGCTGGGCAGCGCGGGGCGGGTCGCGACCTGGACGTTCCTGGGCCTGCTGATCGGGCAGGTGGGCGTCTGGCGGATCAGCGTCGTCGCGTCCTCCGTCAGCGCCGGGTCCGCGGGCAACGCCGTCTACGACCGCGCCTTCCTGATCTTCATGCTGCCCCACTCCCTGGTCACGGTGTCCCTGGCCACCGCCCTGTTCACCCGGCTCTCGGGGCGGGCGGCCGCCGGAGACTCGGCGGGCGTGCGCGGGGACCTGTCGCTGGGCGTGCGCACCGTCGGCGTGTTCACGGTGCTCGCCACCACCGGCCTCGCCGTCCTGGCCTTCCCGCTGGGCCGGACCATGTTCCCCGACCAGAACGACTCCGCCGTGCACGCCCTCGCGACCGTCGTCGTGGCGCTGGTGGCGGGTCTCGTGCCGTTCGGCATCTGGTCGCTCTGCCAGCGGGTCTACTACGCCTACGAGGACGCCCGGGCGATGGTGCCGGTACAGCTCGTGATGGCCGTGGTCGTCGTCGGCGGCACCGAGGCCGGGCGGCTGCTGCTCGACGACCGGTACTGGGTGGCCGCCGCGTGCGCGTCGATGGCGCTGTCGTACGCCGTGGGCGCGGGCATCGCCCTCGTGTCCGTGCGCCGCCGGCTGCGGGGCGTCGACGGACCGCGGGTGCTCGTGCTGCACCTCAAGGCGGTCGCCGCCGCCGTGGTCGCCGCCGCCGCGGGGCTCGGCCTGCTCGCCCTGCTCGGCCCGGTCCACGACTTCCGGCAGGCCGTCGTCGCCTGCGTGCTGGGTGCGGTGGTCATGACGGGTGCGTACGTCGGCGTGCTCGCGCTGCTGCGGGTCGGCGAGCTCGGACTGCTGCTCCGGCCGGTGCTCCGGATCGTGCGCCGCGGGCGGCCCGCACGGTGAGGCGTCGTCACCACCCCCGACCCACGGGCAGGCGGCAAGCCCGTCTAGCATGACGGGGAGCCGACGGCCCGGCGGCTGATCCGCAGCGCCGGCCCGGCTCCTGGAACGCGGCCCGCGGGCCGAACTCGACCCGGACGGAGGACCAGGTGGCGCAGGCCCGACCCGGCGAGCCCGGAGGTGCCGGCCGGTTCGGCGGCACCGTCGCCGGACGGTACCGGCTCGACGAACCGCGACCCGCCGACCTGCCCGGCGCCGAGCGCTGGTCCGCGACCGACCAGATCCTCGTCCGGCCCGTGACCGTCACGCTCGTGTCCGGCCCCCGCACCACCGCCGTGCTCGACGCCGCCCGGCGTGCCGCGCTGGTCGTGGACCCCCGGCTCGTCCGCATCCTCGACGTCGGCTCCGCCGACGGCACCGGGTACGTCGTCACCGAGGCCGTCGAGGGCCGCAGCCTGGCGGCGCTGGCCGCCCGCGCGCCGCTCTCCCCCGACCAGGCCCGCGCCGTCGTCGGCGAGGCCGCCGCCGCGCTCGAGGCGGCCCGCCGCCGCGGCGTGCACCACCTCGCGCTGCGACCCGAGGCCGTCCTGCTCACCTCCGCCAGCCGGGTCGTCGTCGACGGGCTGGCCGTCGACGGCGAGCTCGTCGGTGCGGCCGACGGCGGGGCGCACACCATGAGCCGCACCGACACCGTCGGGCTGGTCCGCGTGCTCTACGCCGCGCTGACCGGCCGCTGGCCCGCTCCCGGCACCGACGCCGGCACGGGCGCGGTGCCGACCTTCGACGAGTGGTCCGCCGCGGCCCGGACCCCCGCCACCCCCGGCCCGCGGATCGACGCCGGCCTGCCCGACGCCCCGCAGCACGACGGCGTCCCGCTGCCGCCCGCCGACCTGGTCGCCGGCGTCCCGGCCGACCTGGACACGCTCTGCGTGGTCACGCTCGGTCCGCACGACGACGGGCCGCACAGCCCCGGCGAGCTCGTCCGCGAGCTCGAGCCCTGGCGCGCCGTCCGCGCCGACGAGATCTTCCGGGCCGCCGACGCCGGCCGGTGGCACGCGCTGCCCGGCCAGGGCGGGGCACCGGCCACGTCCGACCCGGCC